>NZ_QUJD01000029.1:420-20441 GCF_003480555.1 Blautia sp. AM29-29 | reverse complement strand
GCGAGCAGTAACAATAGCCCTTTGGAGGGCTAATAATAAACCACCAGTTGAACAGGTGGTTGCTAACTAGAATGTAGGAAACATTGTTTTTCGGCAGAAATACATTTACGGAGCTTCATTTCCTGCTTATGATGTTTGGCATATATCCCATAGTAGCGAAGCATTTTAAAATGTTTTTCGGAGATGTGGACAATGAGTTTTTGAATGAAGTTCAAAGCAGGAATGGTTTCAGTAACAGTTTTATTGTCTTCGTGTCTGGTGTAATGAAAGGTTACATTTTTGCCGTCATAAGTATCAATACGCGATGTGGCAATAACAGGTCTGCCGAGGTATCGGCTGATGTATTTAATGGTGATATCAGGAGTGCAAAGATTTGGCTTTGCACGGACATAAAAGCCGTCAGCGTGTTTCGTGTACATTTCATTTTTGACTTTGCGAAAAGTCGGACCAATGCGGGAGGTAAGTCGTTCAAGCAGGACTTTGCGGAAAGCATTACGAAGGAAACTGTAATCAAAGTGTTTGACAGGACGCCAAGGAGTGATGTTACCAGCCCCACCCTCGGAGATGAGAGCGTGGATATGAGGATTCCATTTTAAATCACGCCCAAAAGTGTGAAGAATACAGATAAGCCCAGGAGTAAAGTTTTCGGTTTTATTCATTTTGGAAAACATGCGTAAAACAACATCACGAACAGAATGAAATAAACAATCTAAGAGAGTCCTGTCTTCGAGAAAATAAACGCGAAGTTCCGCTGGGATAGTGAAAACACAATGGCGATGAACGCAAGAAACAAGCTTACAGGACATATGAAAAGAACGAAGCTGGTTGTATTTGTTTCCGCAGGAAGGGCAAAAACGGCTTTTACAGCGAAAGGGAACAAATTTAAGATTTCCACAGTGAGGACAGCCATACATGGCACCACCGTAAGAAGGGTCACCACAATGAATCATCTTGTTGACATTTTCAATGACAGCAGGACGAGGATGGAGTTCATAATAATCGGTAAAGATGGATTGTAATATATTCATAATAGAATTTTACAATAAAGAAGGAGATAAGAAAACCCCTTCCCCTCATGAATGAGGGGTTAGGGGAGTTGAGAGTGTCGCAGACACTTTTTTATTGTGGGAGAAGCCTTGACCGCGGTCTTTGCTGAAGATGCATTGCTGGGCAAAATCAAGGCAAGCCCTCTTGGCTGTATGGACAATTTGAGGCAGAACGATTGGTTCGGCTTTTTTGGGGAGACTGCGTTTTTACCGGCTCCCGTTACAGCTCTTCGTACTTGGGCAGCGACTTTACGGTGCCGCCTTCCATGGCGCTTTCGTGGGCCAGGAGACCAACGCCGGTCCAGTAGGCCGCATCGATATCGGAGGGGAAGGGAGTTCTGTCTTCCAGAATGCTGGTAACGAACTCATGGACCAGATGCGGATGGGAACCGCCATGACCGCCGCCCTGCTTGAAGGACAGATGGGGATTGACCTCGTCATAGGCCACTTCGTAGGTAAACCGGCCAATGACGTCCGGAAGCAGATGGGCATAATCGGGAACCTGAACGTATTCCTCATCGATCTTGCCGCCGCGGTTCTCGTTCTCCCAAACCAGATCCCGGCTGAACATCACATGTTTGTCGCCGTTGAGCTGATCCCACTCAAAGGACTTGTTTTCACCATAGATATTAAAGCATTCGCTGTAGCCACGGGCGACATGGTATAGGAAGCGCTCCATTTCAACGGTCGTCTCGCCATCCTCCAAGGCCACCAGAGCAGACTCAAAGGCGAAGGGGCAGCCGTACTGCTTTTCCAGTTCCGGACGGACCTTGCCGGAGCCTCTGCCGAAGACGCTGACCGGACGCTGCCCTGCCAGAGCAAAACAGGGGCCGATGGCATGGGTGGGATGTGCCAGGGGCGGGAAGCCGTCCCAGTAAGAGGGCCAGCCCTCCATATCCTGATAGTGGGCGCAGCGCATATACTGCAGCTTGCCCATTGCGCCGGATTCGTACAGCTCCTTCACATACAGATACTCGCGGGTGTAGACGGAAGTTTCCATGAACATATAGTGTTTGCCGGAAGCCTTCCGCGCCTTGATAACGTCTTCCAGCTCCTTCATGGACATACCCATGGGGATGGTGCAGGCGCAGTGCTTGCCTGCGTTGAGCACCTGAACCGACATGGGCGCATGCAGCGCGGGCGGAATGACCAGATGGACCGCATCCACATCCGGGTTCTGCAATACCGATTCAAAGTCGGTGGTGTAGTAGCTTTCGTCCAGCAGGTACATATCTGCCAGCGCCTTCAGCTGGTCCGGATTGGTATCCACCATAATGACATGCTCCACATCCGGATGCTTCAGATAGATGGGCAGGAAGCAGCTGCCGAAACCCATGCCCACGATGGCAACCGTCAACTTTCCATTTTTCATAAAATTACTCCTTTCATGCTGTGAGCGACTTGCTGTTTTCATTTTATTTTTTTTGCATTCCGTGTATGTTATTCGACGAGTGAAATACTGATACAGGCAACGCTGCGGGGTGGAAGCTTCGCCTTGATAATATCATCCTTGACATGAATCATCAGGGGATTTTCCGTAAACGGGGTACCAGGCAACAGATTTTCGGCCTGAAGTACCTTGTTTTCCAGAATTGTTCCGCATTTATTCAGAGAGTAAGTAGTTTCCTCCTGCCAGTTCAGGTTGAGCATCGTCAGGGTCAGCACATGATGATCATCGATGGTGGCAACGACTTCAAAGTCTTCTACACCATCTACCGTACACAGCTTTCCGCCGGCATGCCGGGAGAGCAGCGCAAAGGCCTGACCGGTTGCCGTCAGCTCGGTATGATCCGGATGCACCTGCATGGCGCCTTCGTTAACCGGCTCAAAGTAGCAGGCCATGGGCATGCGCTGTTTTTCGCTTTCATGCATGAACATGTGCAGCATCTGCGCAGTGAAGATGCCCTCCATGGAGGAAGGATTGCGGCACCATGTTTTCCACAGATTCCATTCATCGTAGGAGATGAATGTCTTTTCCGGGAGCATGTCATGCAGCCTGCGCAGGATTCCTAGATTGTGGATGGGCATGCGGATCATTTCGTTATAGCAGCGCTCCATGCCCTCCGGAGAGGTGAAGTCCCAATGGACTGAATTGTACGTATGCAGAGAAACGTATGGCGCAATGGGAGCCAGCTTCTTGATGGAAACATCTACCCACTCCTGATTCGGATAGGGGCCGGAAGAAACAAATTTCAGATCCGGCGTAACCTTCAGCATGGCACGCGCATGCGTTTCCACCAGCGATGCGTATCCATCCGGCGTATTTGCGCCCTCCATGTGGCCATAACCCATTTCGTTGCCCAGCGACCACCATTTGACATTGTAGGGCTCCTGATGACCGCGCTGGGCACGCAGCCTGCCGTATTTGCTCTCGGCAGGGCCGTTGCAGTATTCCACCCAGGCGGCGCATACTTCGGGGGAATCCCAGGCGGCATTGATGGTGAGGAAGGGCTCCGCGCCGATCTCACGGCACAGTGCAATAAAATCGTCGGTGTCTATTTCATGCATGTCATAGCCGTGTGTAAAGGGCTGCGTTTCATTTTCCATGTAGCCCTCCATGGGAGCGCGCCTGTCGGGATGCAGGAACATATCCTGCCAGCGATATTCGCCGGCAAAGTTGCCACCCGGCCAGCGCAGCAGACGCACGCCGATTTCCTTGAGCTTTTCCACGGTGTCCCTGCGCATGGTATGGAAATGATTGTCCGGCATCATGGAAACTGCGCCGATGAGCAGTTGTGCCTGCTCCGTGTAGGTAATGCTTATCACGGCATGCGCATCGTCGACGCCGGGGGTCAGAATCGTCTCAAAGCGCTGCCATTCATCCACCTCTTCCTGTGCATCCTCCTTCGCTAGAACGGGCTGAACAGGAAAAACGGTTTCCGCATAAATCTGCGTACCATCGGCGTTGGTGAGCGCGACGCGCACATCCAGCGGCTGCTGTACTTTGACAACGACGGCAAACGGATAGCTCCTGTCCTTTTGAAGGAAGAGCTCTTTTTGACGGATACCGCTCACCTGATTCGGAATTGGGTTCTGAATCATCTGGGACTGACATTCGTTACGCCGCCACATGCCGTTGTGCGCGTAATGACATACATAAGCTTCGTTTGCGTTGCTACCGGGAAGGCGGTGTTCATTGGCAAAGTACACGCATTCGCCGATGCCTTCCCAGTCCAGCGCTACGCCGTTGCGCGCCGCAGCGCCGGCAAACTTCCGGTTGCGGATCATCTGGGCGCTGAGACCATCCATGATGCTGGCTCTGGTATGCTCCAGGTTGTGGCCAAACAAATGGGGCGACACCGTAGAGGTGGTTTTGAGATCGATATACAGGTAATGGCTGTGCTGCTGCGCCGCAAACAGCGTGTCCTGCGCAGGATCTTCCGTGGTCTGGCAGCCGGGGGTATTACCGAATTTGCCGTCGTATTCATCCAGCAGTTCCTGCACCGTCAGACCCAGAACACGGCATAGCGGCACCAAAAGCGAGATGTCAGGAAGTGTGACGCCACATTCCCACTTGGAAACGGCTTTGTTGGTTACACAAAGCTTTTCCGCTAACTGCTGCTGTGTGAGTCCCAAACGTTCACGGGCTTGGATTATTTTGTTGGAAACAAGGGAGCATCGCATTGGTGAGATCGTCTCCTTTCACTATTGTAGATTGTAGCTATGTGTTGCAACATCACTGCTTATGGCAATATCGTATCATGCTTTTTTCGAAAGCACAATCGCTTTACAAGCGATTTGATGGGGCTGTTGCCCCGAAAGACCGTAACAAGAAAATGAAAAAAGAGTGAGCAAGGATATGTGCGTTGTGCCCTTAAAAAAGACGTGTTGGGGATGTGGGTAGGAGAAAACGAAAGTGCCAAGTACTGGGCAACGGTACTCAACGGGCTAAAAAACGAGGCGTGGAGGACATTTTCATTGCCTGCACGGATAACCTGACGGGATTCTCTGCGGCGATTGGGGCTGTATTTCCCAAGACGGAAATTCAGAATTGCATCATCCATCAGCTGCGTAATTCGAGCAAATACGTAACGCCATTCCTCAATCCAAAGACAAAAGCCACAGTTTTGTTTTGAACTGTGGCTTTGCTCAATTGTCTTGTAGCTTTCTTACACGATTCCCATGCCCATCTCCACCAGCAGCGCCACAATTACAACCAGCGCAGAAATGATGAAACCGTGAATCATGGGGCGGATGCCAGCCTTCTTCATGCTGGCGAAGGAGGTATTCAATCCGATGGTAGCCAGTGCGCAGACCATCAGGAACTTGCTGGCAGTCTTGGTGCCGCTCACCGCCGTACCTGCCCAGATGCCAAAGGCCTGATCCGTCATACCCAGTGCCCGGCCCATGATGGGAAACAGCACGATCATCGCCATGTCAAATAGGAAGGTGGCGGACATGGCGTAGGCAACGTCGTTGTCGTCCGCGTCGATGGTGGGGGCGATAGCGGCAATGGCAGAGCCACCGCAGATGCCTGTGGACTTTGCAATAATTGAAGGCGTGTTCGATAAAGAAAAGTATCCGCACCGCCTCTATAAAAAAGAGAGCTTTTTGGGCATATGCAGCCGCCGTCATTCTTTTGCAGGCAGAACCGTTTCTCTTGAGGAAGTTCTTCAGGAAAGCCTGCTTGTGCGTGAGAAAGGTTCCGGAACACACATGCTTCAGGAACAAGCCGTGGCCGCAAGAGGTTATTCACTGGACAGCTTCAGTCGGCATTCGTCCATCAGTAATTTTTCTATTATTTGCGACTTGGTTGCAATGGATCATTTGATTACTTTTGCATATGAACCAATTAGCCACTGCCGAAATGACTTGGCAACATTTAGAGTGGAGGACATGGAGATCACTGGTGAATTCAATCTTGTTTATATTAACCGTTCGGTTCCAGAACCTAAAGCCGATCTATTTCTTGCAACCTGCTAAAGCTCTGATTTGTCAGATAGTTTCTAATAGAAAAACGAAAGCTCGGTGTTGCACCCACCGAGCCTTTTTTGCTTTATAGGAAATTTCTCAAATCGTCAGAAATAGTGTATAATGGGCTGGAAATAAAAAATGACATAACAAAAGAGCGAAGGGGGCTTCGCCATGACGTTGTTTATGAAGTTTTTTGTTTTGGTTTAGGTTAGCTGCACTATCTGACTATGGAGAAAGAATTATTATGAACATGGATTTATCCATATTTATTTCCCGTCTTTCTGCGAAAGCCACCAATGCGCCATGAAACGTGTTGGTTACCTTCACTTTCTATTTTTGTTCCCTTCTGATATGATGGTTCCATAAGACTGACACACTACAGAACACGTGGAGGTGAGTGGCGGGGCTGTATAGCGGCAACCTCGCATATTTATATGTTGTCGGTCATCCGTTAAGGCATCAATGAGTGGCGCATAACTGTAGCCCGGAAACTTATCTCTTCCGAAGTCGACTCGATCTCGCCGGATGACCAGTCACTGTCCGTTTTATCATTATGCTATCAGGAGGTAGTTACTTGTCTTTTAAAATTTTTAAATTTAACTGCTGTGGACTTGATGTCCACAAAACATGGATTTATGCCTGTATCGGTATCACGGATTCCAATAATCGTACAGAGTATAAGCAGGCTCGCTTTTCTTCCTTTTCTAAAGGTTTGCATCAGCTGTGTGTCTGGCTTGCTAAATACAACTGTAACGATGTCTGTATGGAATCTACCGGCAAGTATTGGATCCCTGTTTTCAATATCTTAGAGCAACACAAAATCCGGGTTACTCTATCCCATCCGAAATACACCAAACCCATGAAAGGAAACAAGACCGACCGCAAAGATGCCAAATGGATCTGTGATCTATACATGTGCGGCATGGTGAAACCTTCTTTTATTCCACCTGCTGACATCAGAGAACTCAGGGATCTCGTAAGATACCGTTTCAAACTCACCTGTATGATTACCGGTGAGAAGAATCGTGCCCAAAATTGTCTTACTGTTTCCAATCTGAAGCTTGATGATGTCTTTTCTGATGTATTCGGGAAATCTTCCCGTTCCATTACGGAACAGATTTTGCAGCACCCTGGGGAAAAATTTGATGTGTCACCCTTTGTTGACAGCCGCTGTAAAACTCCAATAGAAGAAATTCAGGCGGCCGTTGATGGTAATATCTCGAAAGAACAGGATGTAAAGCTCAGACAGTGCCTTGATCACATAGACGAACTTCAAAAGCACATTTCAGAAGTAGAACAGGAAATCCTTCGTCTCAGTGATAAATACGAGGCTGCTTTAAACTTAATAAGAACGGTTCCTGGATTCGATAAGAATCCAATGACTGCAATTCAGGTGCTTTCAGAGATTGGTGGTGATATGTCTGTCTTCCTCACAGCAAAACACCTCGTCTCCTGGGCTGGATGTTGTCCCCGAAATGATAAGAGCGACCGTAAAATCAAATCCACTCGGATTTCCTGTGCTGGTTCTTATTTTAAACCAGTTCTGGTACAGATTGCAAATGCTTTAATCAAATCGAAGAAACATTTTGAATTTACCACCCGCTATAAGCGTATCAAAACACGTCGTGGCCACAAGAAAGCCATTATTGCACGCTGCCGTATGATCCTGACCGCTATCTGGCACATACTCACAGATTTAAAACCTTATACATCCGATGGTTTTCTTGAATCACGTCCTGTGAAAAAAGAAAAAGTTCTTACAACTTCACAGGCACTTAATCTTCTAAGGCAACGAGGGTATCTCATTAAAGATGAGCCTTCGCCGGTCTCCTAATTAGGTGTTGCGTTTATATATTCAATTTTCAAAACCAGCTAATCCGGTGGTTTGTTTGCTATGCCCTCTATTTCGTGGCTGTTCTCTACTTATTTGTTTCAAACTTCATTTTTGGTTCTTGGCGAACTCTTGTATCATACACAAAATCTTCAAAAATTACAATAATCTTGAAATAGTGTTATGTTTCTTGGAATTTTATTATATCTTATTTTGGAACTTTTTCTTATAATAACATCATCAAGAAAAACAAAGAAAAGTAATCATAAAAGGAGGATTCAATTATGAAGAAGAAAAAGATTCTTGCACTTGTACTTGCAGCTTCAATGGCAGGAGGAATGCTTGCAGGATGTGGAGCCACATCAAGCGGAGATGAAACAGCGAAAGGAGATAAGTCATCCGGAAAAGTTTATTATCTGAACTTTAAACCAGAGCAGGCTGACCAGTGGGTAGAACTTGCAAAAGAGTATACAGATGAGACGGGTGTTCAGGTTGATGTACAGACAGCAGCATCAGGAACTTACGAGTCACAGTTGAAATCAGAGATGGCAAAAGATGAGGCACCAACATTGTTCCAGGTAAACGGACCGGTTGGACTTGCTACATGGAAAAATTATTGCTATGACCTTTCAGGCAGCGATGTTTATAAAGATGTCGAGTCTGACGATTATATATTAAAAGATGGCGACGCAGTAGACGGAATCGCTTATGTTATTGAGACTTATGGTCTGATCTACAACAAAGCTCTTCTGAACAAATACTTCGAATTGCCGGATGCAAGTATCAAATCAATTGATGATCTGAATAACTTCCAGGCACTTAAGACAGTTGCAGAAGAGATTCAGGCACACAAAGATGATCTTGGAGTAGAAGGAGCTTTTACTTCAGCAGGAATGGATTCTTCCTCTGACTGGAGATTCAAGACACACCTTGCAAATCTTCCAATCTACTATGAGTATAAGGCAGACGGAATTGACAGCACAGATGCAATCAAAGGAACATACCTTGACAACTACAAACAGATCTGGGATCTGTATCTGAACAACTCTACATGTGAGCCATCTATGATTTCTTCTAAGACAGGAGATGACGCAGCAAGTGAATTTGCACTTGGCGAAGCAGTATTCTATCAGAATGGTACATGGGCTTACAATGATATCAAAGATAATGAAGTAGCAGATGAAGATATGGGAATGCTTCCAATCTACATCGGAGTTGATGGAGAAGAAAATCAGGGACTTTGTACAGGATCTGAGAACTACTGGTGTGTAAATAAGAACGCTTCAGAAGAAGACATTCAGGCAACACTTGATTTTATGAAATGGGTAGTTGAGAGCGATGAAGGTCGTGACATGCTGGCTAACGAGATGGGATTTGTAACACCGTTCAAAACATTCTCAGATTACCTTCCGGACAACCCGCTTGTAAAAGCAAATGCTGAGTATACAGAGGCAGGAAAGACACCAGTAAGCTGGAACTTTACAACAATGCCATCTGAGAACTGGAAAAACAATCTTGGTGGAGCTCTTCTGAACTATGCACAGGGTACAGGCGCATGGGATAGTGTACAGACAGCATTTGTTGATGGATGGGCTGAAGAATACGCAGCAGCAAACGAATAAAAAAGACTTTTCACAGGATAGGCAGATAAAAAGGCTGTGAAATAGAGAAGAAGATCAAACAGCCTGCCAACGAGCATACCGGGGCAGGCTGAAATTATGTAATTAGAATTGTGAAAAGCAAAGGCGCAGAAAGGCTTTTTACAGAAAAGAAAGACAGGAGGAGAAGAACATGCAAAAAGCAATAAAGAGATATTTTCCGGTATTTGTATTGCCGACGCTGATTGCATTCACGATAGGTTTCCTTGCACCGTTTGTGTTAGGCGTATATCTTTCGCTCTGCAAGTTCACAACGGTGACAGACGCTAAATTTATTGGACTTAGCAACTATGCAAAGATCCTTGGAGACGGAGATTTTCTTCACTCTCTTTGGTTTACCGCATTATTTACAATTGTGACAGTATTATTGATCAACATTTTTGCATTTGCGGTAGCAATGCTTTTGACAAAGAATATTAAGGGAACCAATATTTTCCGTACTGTATTTTTTATGCCGAACCTGATCGGTGGTATTGTACTTGGGTATGTATGGCAGCTGTTATTAAATGGTATTCTGGCACATTTCCAGAAAACACTTACATATTCTTCAAAATATGGTTTCTGGGGATTGGTTATCCTGATGCTCTGGCAGCAGGTTGGATACATGATGATCATCTACATCTCAGGAATCCAGAATATTCCTGGAGAGCTGATCGAGGCAGCACAGATTGATGGAGCGAATAAAGTACAGCTTTTAAGATATGTTACAATTCCGATGGTTATGCCATCCATTACAATCTGTACTTTCCTGACACTTACAAACGGATTTAAACTTTTCGACCAGAACCTTGCATTGACAAACGGTGGACCGGACAAGATGTCAGAAATGCTTGCCCTGAATATCTATAATACATTCTATGGAAGAACTGGCTGGGAAGGTGTAGGACAGGCGAAAGCAGTTATCTTCTTTA
Organism: Blautia sp. AM29-29; assembly: GCF_003480555.1. Taxonomy (NCBI): domain Bacteria; kingdom Bacillati; phylum Bacillota; class Clostridia; order Lachnospirales; family Lachnospiraceae; genus Blautia; species Blautia sp. AM29-29. The sequence goes on along the minus strand of NZ_QUJD01000029.1, from coordinate 10,081 downwards.
TTATCGTAGGAGTGATTGCATTGATCCAGAATAAACTGACAACATCAAAGGAGGTGCAGCAGTAATGAATAAAAAAGTAAAACATGGTACATTATTAACCGTTATTTTTACATTACTCAGCCTGCTGTATCTGTATCCGATCATACTGGTATTTATCAACTCCTTTAAGAAAAAAGCCTATATCAGTAAAGCACCGTTCGAGATACCGACCGGAAAGATGTATGTCGGATTAGAGAACTATATCCGTGGTATTAAGCAGACACAGCTGATTCAGGCATTTGGATGGAGTTTATTTATCACAATCTTATCTGTAGCAGTGATTATCTTATGTTGCTCCATGTGTGCATGGTATATCTGCCGCGTGAAGACAAAATTTACAAAGATCCTTTACATGCTTTGCCTGTTTGCAATGATCGTGCCATTCCAGATGGAAATGTTTACATTATCCAAGATCGCAAATATGCTTCATATGGGAAATCCGTGGGGACTGGTTGTGATCTACCTTGGATTTGGTGCAGGACTTTCCGTCTTTATGTTTACCGGGTTCATGAAATCCATTCCATTGGAGATTGAAGAGGCTGCAATGATTGATGGATGCACACCAACCCAGACATTCTTCAGAATTGTACTTCCGATTGCAAAGCCGACTTGTGTAACAGTTACAATTCTTCAGGCAATGTGGATTTGGAACGACTACCTGCTTCCATCACTTGTACTGGATCAGAGAAAATATAAGACAGTGCCGATGGCAGTTCAGTATCTGAAAGGTGGATACGGCTCTGTAGATATGGGAGCAATGATGGGAACTCTGGTTCTTGCAATTGTGCCGATTATCATCTTCTACCTGTTCTGCCAGAGATATATTATCGAAGGCGTTGTAGCCGGAGCGGTTAAAGGCTAGTGTGGACATTGTCTAAAAAATGAATTAAAATAGAATTATAAAAATTAAAAAAAGACAGCAGAGAGTGAGTGAACATTCCCTGCTGTTTTCGGACGTTATAAAAGGAATAGTGAAAATGTAAAGTGAACGTGTGGGAGGAGTGGGGAAATGATTACAATATTGATCGTGGATGATGAAAAACTGGAGCGAAGGGGAATCCGCTTTCTGTTAAAGAGGGAGGAAGGAGAATTCCAGATCCTAGAAGCAACGAATGGAAAGGATGCACTGGGAGTATTAGAATCAAACCATGTGGATATTTTATTTTCGGATGTAAAGATGCCTTATATGAATGGACTGGAGCTGACGAAAGCAGTGAGAGAAGATCATCCGGATATGGAAATCGTGATCTTCAGCGGATATAATGATTTCTCTTATGCAAGAGAAGCATTGCGGTATGGAGTTGTGGACTATGTTCTGAAGCCGGTTGATCCGGAGGAATTCCATAAGACTTTTCAACGAGTGATGGAAAATATTTCTTCTAAGATAGAGAAAAAAGAGCAGCAGGAAAAGAAAGAAGATTATCTGAAAAAATACTTTTTACTGAAATATCTGTATGGGGGAAAAGAGGAAGATTTTGTTCAGTTTAAGAAACTTACAGATGGAATGGAAGATGATCTGTCCCAATTTACCCGTATGGTTCTTGTCAGTGCCTCAAATGGATTCTTCGAAACGGAAGAGGAACATTTCCTGATGAGCCTGAAGGAAGAGGTGCAGAGAGAGTTTCATTATGTGAATCTGAATTCGAACGAATCCATCTTTTTGTTCACGGAAAAATATGCAGATTATCATGGAATCGTAGAGAAAATGTATCGTTTTTTTGCGCACCAGTTTGACAGTGAATGTTATTTTGCAGTCAGTGAGGAAATCGAAGATGGAAAAAATCTGGCAGAGGAATTTAAGGTGCTGGAAGGAATGTTAGAAGAGCAGTTCTATCAGCCACGTCAGCATCTGTTTTTCCACGGGGAGAAGCAGGAAGAGAAGAAAGCTGATCCGGCAGAAGATTCTGAAATCATGGAACAGATTACGAAAGATATTCAATATAAAGATCTGCCACATCTCCGTCAGGATTTTCAGAGACTGGAAGAAAAATATCGTGCGCATAAGCAATTTTCGGATATGTATGTAAAGTTTGTATTTTCTGGAATTATGAAAGAATTGCTCGACCAGATGGAAGGGCTGGATGAAAAGATGCTTTCCAAGAGAGTGGATCGATTATATCGCTGCAGAAACCTTAATGATGTGATTGCTATAGTAGAAGAAGTACTTCAGGAATATGAACATTGCATGCAAGAGCAGGAAGATGGGTTCCGATCAGAAGTTACAACCGTGAAGGGATATATTTATCACCATTATAAGGAAAAGGATCTGGGAGCAGAGACACTTTCCGCAATGGTTTTTCTGTCACCGGGATATTTAAGCGCTGTATTTAAAGAAGAAACAGGGATGACACTGAACCGTTTTATCCGTGAAGTGCGAATGAATAAAGCAAAAGAGCTTTTAGAGACAACGAATATGAAAATCTCCCAAATTGCGAAAGAAGTAGGATTTTCCAACAACTCATACTTCTGCAGAAGTTTCAGAGAGTTTTTCGGAGATACACCGGAAGCATGCAGGAAAGGAATAGCGGCGGATGAAAAAACAAATACGGAAGTTGATCCATCGATTTGAAAATCTGAAATTTCGTAAAAAACTGTCTGTTTTGATGCTGATTGCAGGACTGGTTCCGGTAGGATTCCTTGCTTTTTCCATGCAGTATGGCATGATGAATCAATTGCGAGAGAAGGAACAGTACAATCTGGAGAAAATGTTGGAACAGTCAGTGAGTTCGATTGAGAATCAGTCTCAGATCTATGAGAACCTGGTTGATTATCTGTCTTATTCTCAAAATCTCAGGAATATTTTTGATGTGGAGACAGAGTCGGATTATGAGAAGTATTTGAAATATGTGAAGGTGGCTGATCCACTGTTGCAGATGCCGACGATCTATCACAAAGAGATCCAGAGCATTACATTATATTCTGACAATATAGAAGTGCCACATGGAGATACACTTCTTCCAATGTCGGAAGCGGAGAATCAACAGTGGTATTCCAGGTTGAATGAGGGAACATTAATGCAGTGGAGCATCACTCGCGGTGTGAATAAATCAATCATTGCCAGTCGGAAATTCTATGACAATGATACGATCAAAGCGGTGTTGGAGATGCGTCTGGATTATGAAAAAGTTCTTGAACCATTCATGAGCCAGCTCACAGATAATACAGGAGGCATGATTCAGGATGATAATGGAAATATTGTCTATGCCGAGTGTTCTATGGATAAGAAATATCGTCCGAAGGATATTGAGAGTCTGAAAGGTATCAGTGAGAATTATTATCTGGTACGGCGGACAATGAAGGATACAGGATGGAATTTCTATATCTATCGTCCAAAGGCAGTAAGTGAAAACGCAATCCATAAGCTTTTGCTCAAAAATATTCCGATTATTTTAATCAGTGTTCTTCTTCTGAGTTTTCTGGGATATGTTTTTTCCCTCCGTATGGTATCGCAATTGGAGTTATTGACTGAAAATATGAACCTGATCAATATGGGACTTCGTAAAGTTACCGTGCAGAGTAAATCCAAAGACGAGGTGGGTGTGCTGATCCAGTCATTTCGGCGCATGATGGATCAGATGAACCATTTGATCTCAGAAGTATATGAGAGTAAGATCCAGCTTCAGAACAGTGAGATGAGAGCACTGCAGGCACAGATCAATCCACATTTCCTTTATAATTCGCTTTCAATCATCAACTGGAAAGCAATTGAAGCGGGGGAGGATGAAATCAGTCATGTGACATTGGCACTGTCTACTTATTATCGGACAAGCCTGAATCGTGGTGAAACAATGACTACAGTGGCAAAAGAAATTGATAACATCCGTGCATATCTCAAAATCCAACTTGTTATGCATGATAACGAGTTCGGTGTGGTTGAACAGATTTCGGATGGTCTTAATGATTATCTGATACCGAAGTTGATCCTGCAGCCACTTGCAGAAAATGCAATCGATCATGGAATTGATGTGTCAGAGAATGAGAATCCGACGTTGTGGCTGACGATTCGTGAAGAGGCTGAGCACATTTTCTTTGAAATCAGGGACAATGGTGCGGGAATGACGCAGGAGAAGGCGGATCAGATTCTGACATATCAGTCCTCCGGTTATGGTGTGCGAAATGTCTGTGACAGAATCCATGTCCTTTATGGAGAAAAAGGTGAGATGAAGATAGAAAGTACTCCAGGAAAAGGAACGCGGGTCTTTATCCGGATTCCGAAGAACACGGAGGCGAAGGTGTTATGAAAAACGATATGAAAAAGCGAATTCTCTCAGCCCATCTTGCATTAATTTTATTGCTGATGCTTTGGTGCGGAACCTATTTTGAGACGAAGGAAAGTCAAAGACAGATGGAACAGTTAAAAGCATCTCAAAGTGAGTCTGGTGCAAACAATGCAGTTAAAGTGAAAAGAAAGCTGATGTATAAAGCGATGCATACACCACTTGGGAAATATCCTGAGACTGTTACCTATACACTTGGCAAGATTGCAGGGGCGAATAATTCGAATCTTCCTGTAGGAGATACGTACGAAAATAATGCATATACGAGATATTTGAAGAAAATACTTAATATTCAGAATGAAGATGTCTTTGAATTGCAGGATGGCAATACTTATGAAGAGGCGGTCAATGTAGCGATTGAAGATCGTGATATTCCAGACGTGCTTGTTGTGAAGGGAAGAGATAACCTGCTCCGCCTGATTGAAGCAGGCCTGATCGAAGAACTTACAGAAACGTATGAAGAGTGTACGACAGATACGATCAAAGAAATGTATGAAAGTTATGGAGATTCTCTTTTACAGTCTGCAACCGTGGATGGAAAGCTATATGCATTTCCGAATACGGTGATTGACGATGGAACTCCGCTTCTTTGGCTGCGGAAAGACTGGATTGAGAAGTTGGGATTAAAGGAACCGGAAACAGTAGGAGAAGCGTTGGAAGTGATCCGGGCATTTGTAGAACAGGATGCAGCAGGAGACGGTCAGACAATCGGCCTTGCCTGTAGTACAGACGTGGTTGCCGGTGCGGATCAGACTTATGGAGTGGATGCAACTTTTATACATGCCGGTGCAATGCCATGTCACTGGATCCTGGATAAAAATGGAAATGTAGTTTATGGGTCAGTAACACAGGAAACAAAAGAAGCGCTTTTGAAACTTCACAATCTATATGAGGATGAGATACTCGACCAGAGATTCCTGCTACGAAAGACGGAAAACATAGATGATCTGTTAAAAACCGGACATTGCGGTGCTATCTATGGACGCTGGTGGGCTCCGAATAACCCGTTGAGTGCAGCATATAATGTCGATTCAAATGCAGAGTGGAAACCGTATCTTTTAGACAAAGAACAGGTAAATGAGACGCAGAAGATATCAGTTTTTGAATCGTATGACCAGTGGATGTATGTGGTGGTGCGTAAAGGATATGAGCATCCGGAAATTGTAGCAAAGTATGTGAGTGCGATTTTTGATCAGTCTAGATATGCAAATGATAGTGCGGCAAGAGAAGTGAATGATTATTTTTCTATTAATGTAGATCCGACGGCCCGGCCACTGAATATTAATGTGGATTATGAGGATGCACTTTACCGTACGACAGAACATATTCAGGCAGCACTGGATAAGACGCTTGATGTATCAGAGCTTAGCGGTTTGGAAAAGTCTTATTTTAATACATGTAAATCTTACTTGAATGGACAGCTGACAACCGCGAATGGATGGGCGGCGTATGCGTCAAGAATTCAGGCTGTGGGGGAACTGCAGAAGGCAGGAATAACAAGTACATCGACATTGCCTCTGGAAAATGTAAATGCAGAAATTCCGCAAGAATTACAGGAACTGGAACAGGAAGCATTTCTTCAGATCATTAGTGGGGAGAAACCAGTGGATTACTTTGATACTTTTGTGATAGAATGGTATGCAAACGGTGGAAAAGTGCTGACCGAACGGGTGCAGAACGCCTATGAAAGTGGAAAGAACTAAAAAGAATGGATATTAATCAGAGACTGACAGAAGAATTAAAGAAACAGATTCTGGCAGCGGAAACGCTTGTGGCAGTAGAAGACCTGTATCGCCCATATCGTCCAAAGCGCCGCACACGTGCGACAATCGCGAAGGAGAAAGGTTTTGACAGGTTCTGATCTGATGAAATGTGATGACAGGATAAGCGAAAAAAGGTATAATGATTTCATGAAATCAGAAGCTGGAGGAAACATACATGAAAATTGTGATTATTAACGGAAGTGCCAGAAGGGGAAACACGCTGACGGCGATTGACGCATTTATAAAAGGGGCATCAGAAAAGAATGAGATTGAAATCATCCAACCAGACAGACTTCATATAGCACCTTGTAAGGGATGTGGGGTCTGTCAATGTTATAAAGGATGTATTGATCAGGATGATACAAATCCCACGATTGATAAAATTACTGCTGCAGATGTGATTCTTTTTGCTACTCCGGTATATTGGTGGGGAATGTCTGCGCAGTTGAAACTTATCATTGATAAGTGCTACTGCCGCGGTTTGCAGCTGAAAAATAAAAAAGTTGGAACAATCGTTGTGGGAGGATCCCCGGTGGACAGTATCCAGTATGAGTTAATTGACAAACAGTTCGACTGCATGGCGAAATATCTTTCATGGGATATGATTTTCCAAAAATCATATTATGCAACAGCCAGTGATGAACTTGCAAAAAATAAGGATTCTATAAAAGAACTTGAAAATATTGGAAAAAACTTATAAAGCATATTTAAAGTTCCAGGTTTCAGGAAAGAAAAAAATAAAAATAATGATGAAAGCATTTGTCAGGATGTCTGGGACTCGAAAGAGAAAATAAAAAAATCTAAAAAAACATAAATAAATTATACCAGCCCAGAAAAATCGCAACCGGTAGAACACTTACTATAAAGTGAAGCGGCATTGGTCGTCTCCCGTGAAGACGTGAATTGAAATGAAGAAGAATAACAGAAAAACACACTCAAAATCAATTGAAAAATCAATCGTAAAAATTTACGATTGATTTTTCGCGTATTTAAACATATAATATAACCATTAAGACTGGGAAAGGAAATGATTGCTATGCGTGAAACAAGAATATTGGAATTCAAGGAAACGATTACGAATATTTTTTTGAAAACAGTCAGTGCCTTTTCGAATTATAATGGCGGAATGATTCTTTTTGGCGTAGATGATGATGGAAATGTAAAAGGCTTGCCAGATGTAAAGCAGGCTTGCCTGGATATCGAAAATAAAATCAATGACAGTATTTCGCCTCAGCCAAATTATATGCTTGAACTACAGAATAATGATCAAACGATAAAACTTACTGTAAAAAGTGGTCTTCAGAAGCCATATTTATATAAATCGAAAGCATACAAACGAAATGATACAGCAACGATAGAGGTAGACACACTTGAATTTTCAAGGCTTGTATTAGAAGGAAAAAATATTAGCTTTGAAGAATTACAGTGTAAAGATCAGGAGCTATCTTTTGATTTTTTACAGCATAAACTAAAAGAAAATATTCAGATTGAAAGTTTCAATCAGGATACTTTAAAGACACTGAATCTGTATGACAATGCAAATGGTTTTAATAATGCAGCAGGACTTTTGGCAGATAAAAATCATTTTTCCGGAATTGATCTTGTTAAGTTCGGTGAGAACATCAGTATTATTCAAAAAAGAGTAACCTTTGAAAATGTATCAGTTTTAGATGTATATGAAAAAACACTTGCTGTATTTAAAGACTATTACCAATATGAAGTCATACAGGGCGCTGATAGAAAAACGATGGAGAAAATACCACAAGCAGCTTTCAGAGAAGCAATTGCAAATGCTTTAATTCATAGGGTATGGGATATTGATTCACACATCAGAGTTTCTATGTTTGATGATAGAATAGAGGTTGTATCTCCTGGTGGATTGCCAGCTGGAATAACAGCCGAAGAATATTTATCAGGTAAACTTTCTGTTTTAAGGAATAGAAATCTTGCAAATGTGTTTTACAGATTGGGATTTGTAGAGATATTTGGAACGGGAATTACACGAATAAAACAACTGTATGCAGAGAGTCTGATAAAACCAGATTTTGAGGTATCAGAAAATGCTATAAAAATTGTGCTGCCGCTATTTGAAACGAATGTTAATTTGACTGAGGATGAAAAAGTAATTTACAAATTATTAAGTAAGACGATGTTAAAATCAATAAGTGAAATTGCACCATATGTCCCATTTGGAAAATCAAAAACAACACATTTACTTAAAACTATGGGAGAAAAGGGTGTGGTTGCAGTTGAAGGAAAAGGCAGAGGAACAAAATATATAATTAAGTGACCGAGAACACAGAAGATTCATAGCATTGGGGTCAGCGCCTTACATCAATAGGAAACATAAAATAATGACTTATGATAATCGAGAAGGCCAGTTTTTACGCCAGCGATTGCAGAAAGAAATCCCGATTTTGAGGGCATTAATCCAGAATTTGTATCAGGAACTGGACCGGAAGTTTCATTTAAACGGAGCAAAAATCCCGATAACTTTTGGATTTGACACGGATTCTCTGGGATCCTATACAAGACGACATCTGCAACAGGTACCTGACCCTGCGAACACAGGAAATGCATCAGATCATTTCTGGACACTTGAGAAGCGTATCAGGCAGGATAAGAAAAATCCGGGAGTTCTGATTGAAATTCGGAAATCTACGGCGATTTGGGACATTGCATATTTGGTTGGAGATGGAGTTATCACAATGGATGAGCTTGAAGGATTCAGAGAGGAATTGATTGATGCAGTAAAGCTGATTCTATAGAACTCCCAAAAAATACTGCACACTCTTGACAACCCAATTAAACCAATAACGGAAAATGCTTTGCGGTCTCAGCTAGTGGAATATCAATTGCAATACCGAATTGTTGCGAATAAATGTAAAACACAGGAAATACATTCCAGTGCGTATAGGAAATATCAGATACGATGGAAGAGTCGTTTACTACAGAAAACGGGATATATTGAAGAAAAAATCTAGAAAAAAGAAATTTGTAAAGTTGGATCTTCTTACAGTCGTATTCCAGAAAGATGTGAGTTGAAATAAGTATGAACTGATCTGTAAAGTATGGAATCAAGTCGCTTTAAGTGAAGGTGTGATTATCTCGGAAATGTGATAGGGTGAGAAGGTACTGGTTATTGAGGATTAATGACACAGTTGTTATCCAATGCGTCGTAAAACCCCTTGCTTCAGCTATGGGGATATAAGACGCGTCCATCGAATTTACGCAAGTAATTGAGATGGACAAAATAGTGGTTGTATTAAATGGAAAAATATAGTATAATACAAACATGAATACAACATATAAATCAAACAACAATGTCGTCTATTCGTGCAAATACCATGTAGTATGGTGTCCTAAATATAGACGAAAAGTATTAACCAATGGTGTAGATACCAGGTTGAAGGAACTGCTCACAGAGTATGCTGCAAATCTTTCTGTAGAGATTCTGGAAATGGAAATCATGCCGGATCGTGTTCATATGCTGCTGGAAGTAGACCCTCAGTTTGGTATTCACAAAGCTGTAAAATCTTTCAAAGGCTATACTTCCAGAATTTTAAGACAGGAATTTCCATA
>NZ_QUJD01000029.1:0-410 GCF_003480555.1 Blautia sp. AM29-29 | reverse complement strand
AATTTTAAGACAGGAATTTCCATATCTTAAAACTAAGATGCCGACGCTTTGGACAAACAGCTATTTTGTATCGACGGTGGGTGGTGCTCCGCTGGAAGCAGTAAAACAGTATATCGAAAACCAGAAAACATCGCAGAGACAAAAGGATAAGATGGGATAATGCAAAAAGGGATCAAATTCAGAATCTACCCGAATAAAGGACAGAAAGCCTTCATCCACCAGACGCTGGGATGCTGCAGGTTCATCTATAACCGGGGACTTGCCATGCGTAAGGAAGGCTATGAAAAAGGGGAAAAGATCGGCTATGGCCAGACTTCTGCCATGCTGACGGAACTGAAAAAGCAGGAAGAGTTTGCGTTTCTGAAAGAAGTCGATTCCATCGCATTACAGCAGTCATTGCGGGATCTTGA
>NZ_QUJD01000028.1:0-22700 GCF_003480555.1 Blautia sp. AM29-29 | reverse complement strand
TATTTCTATCATGAGGAAATCCGTGGGACAGAGAATACCGGAAAAAGAAATCGCTAACTTCAAGTTTGCAGGGAAGGTGGCTATCATGGAGATGAAGAGAAATGGATGAGAGGAAAGCGTATTGGTTTGAACAGCCATATATGCCGCAGATGAAAAATATTGCGGTGGCTCCTGTTATTCTGGAAGATGGAAGACTGTCCTTCTGTGTTCCAGGGGATGATTATTTTGAGTTCCAGTGTGATGATGAAGTGATGCACAGACGGGGTGGAACATATAAATTTCATGCTTTGGATGTTGATACATTCAGCAGGGAAACGTGTCAGTGGATATCACAGGGAAAAGAGATTGCAGACTGCTGTAAAACAACAGAAGAACTGCATGAATGGTACCTGAAACATTGGACTTATAACAGATAGAATGATTATATTTACGAAGGCATCGGTCACCTGGTTGGCTGGTGCCTTTTTCGTGGGGAAATGGAGGTGGCGGGATGTATCCGGTATCGGATGGGTTTCTGAGAGCTGTGAAGAGCAATACAAGAAAATATTACTGGACGGGTACGATCGTTACCAGAGGCGGAATGACGTATGAGTTCGGGGCGAAGGAGATTGTGAAGGGTTCCGGGTATATTTCCGGGCAGTGCTGTGGAAGCACGGAAATTGAACTGGGGACGGTGTATGCGGCGGAGATGGGGATCACGCTTCTGAGTGACATTGACAGGTATACGCTGGAGGATGCTCAGGTGACGCTGGTGTTTCATCTGGTGCTGGCGGATGATTCGGTGGAAGATGTGCCGATGGGAGTTTTTGAGGTCAGTGAGGCGAACCGTCTGGCAAAGTGCCTGGAACTGAAAGCCTATGATTTTATGCTGCGGTTTGATAAGAGTTTCAACGGGTTTGAGACTGTGGGGACTGCTTATGATTTTATTGCTTTGTGCTGTAAGCGGTGTAAAGTGGAGTTTGCGAATAAGAGGGCGGAGATTGATGCCATGCCGAATAGCGGGGTGACGCTTTCTATTTATACTGAAAATGATATTGAGACCTGTCGGGATGTGCTGTTTTATGTGGCACAGGTTCTGGGAGGTTTCTTTATTATTAACAGGGAGGGAAAGCTGGAACTGAGAAAGTACGGGAAGGATCCTGTGATGAAGGTGGAGCAGAGACACCGGTTTTTTTCCAGCTTTTCGGATTTTATTACCAGATACACGGCAGTGAGTTCCACCAACAAGCAGACGCAGATTGCAGAGTATTATGCTCTGGATCCGGGGGATGTGCTGACATTTGCGGGAGGACAGGCGGATGAGGGATGGATCACCTGTATTACTTCTATCAGGCAGAAGATCGGGGGAAAGCAGAGCCTGAAATGTGTGGGAAAGAATCCGAGGCTGGCTCAGGCGAAGTCAAGGAATGACAAGAATATTTCGGGACTGCTGAACCAGATTGAAGACAATGCGAAGACTGGGAAGATCGGGATCCATACGTTTACCAATGTTTGCCGCTGTATTATCCCATTGAGAAGATCGTTGCCAATTATACGAATACATTCAATGTGTATCTCTGGATGGAGTATGGCAGCGGTACGGTTGATGTGGGAGACTGCATTGCTTCTGTCAGCGGACAGGCAATGGCGGCTGGGGAAGCCTGGGACGGAAAGCTTGAGGTGGAGGATTATACCACGAGATTTGCCATTGGCGGAGGACTGGATGTGAATGGTTTCCGGGAATCGCTGTCCATGCAGATGAAGGAGACGGTGAACAGAGGATTTGAAGTGTATTTTGCTGAGAGAGCGGGAATCAGCGGTTTCTGCAGGCCGGTAGAAATGGAGGGTGTGTGATGAAGTTGAAAGGTGAAATGGTCATTGAACTGACCGATACGAATACGGGTGCGGTGGAGACCGTTCAGGAGACGAACATGATCACGGAGGCAGTGAATAATATTCTGGGGCTGAATCCCATGGGGATTTATCTGAAAGCCAGCGGGGAGTATGACAATTCTGTTTTGTGGAACGGGACGCTGCTTCCCATCTGCCCGAACATGATCGGCGGGATCCTGCTGTTTCCGGCAGTGCTGGAAGAAAAGGCGGATCATATTTACGAGCAGGGGAAGAACCTGCTTACGGCAGTTCTCAGAAATGGGAGCTGCTTTTTTTATGGGAGGAGGATTCTGGCATGAAGGAATTTTGGAACTTTATTCAGATGGTTTTTATGGCTGTAGGCGGATGGCTGGGCTGGTTTATGGGAGGCTGTGACGGGCTTCTGTATGCCCTGATCGCTTTTGTGGTGATCGATTACCTGACCGGGGTGATGTGTGCTTTTGCGGACCATACGCTTTCCAGTGAAGTGGGCTTCCGGGGGATCTGCAGGAAGGTGCTGATCTTTCTGCTGGTGGGAATGGCGAACATTCTGGATGTGGCTGTGATCGGGAACGGATCCGTGCTGAGGACAGCGGTGATCTTTTTCTATATTTCCAATGAGGGTGTGAGTCTGCTGGAGAATGCAGGGCATCTGGGGCTGCCGATTCCGCAGAAGATGAAAGAGGTGCTGGAACAGCTGCATGACAGAAGTGAAAAGGGGGATGGGGAATGAGCTGGTGAAAAGTAGCAACAAAAAGAGTGTGGAAACTGTAGCAAAGGAAGTCATTGCCGGAAAGTGGGGGAACGGCGGGGACAGAAAGAAGAGACTGCAGGCTGCGGGATATGATTATGGGGCAGTGCAGAGAAAAGTGAATGAGTTGATGAGATAGTAGGAAGCCTGCTGTTGTCTGTGGAGAAATCTGCGGATGATGGCAGGCTTATTTTTTTGTTTGAGGTTTCAAACTTTTATGTGACAAACATAACTGTCTGTGCTATTATAAAAACGATATAAGCGAAAATGACTTTTGCGGAAACGAAAGTATCTTTATATTTTTTTATCCGTATACTTCCTATAATGGGAATGAATACTTGCAAAGTTGATTACTAATATTTTTTCATTATTACAGGTACAATAAGAACATGTAATAGCGGAAATGAGGTATAGTTACTTGCAGATAGAGAAGTATATTGCGGATAAAATAACATCTTTGTGTGAAAAGCGTGATATCAGTAAATATAGATTATCGCAGCTGTCGGGAATTTCCCAGTCATCACTGGGAAGAATCATGGCGCAGGAAAACCTGCCGTCGCTGATTACACTTGAAAAAATATGTGCAGCTTTGGGCGTAACATTATCACAGTTTTTTCAGGAAGGTAATTCAGAGAATCTGACAGAAAAACAGAAAGAAGTTTTAAGGATATGGAACAATCTGAGTACAAATGAGCAGGAAACAGTAATGTCAATGCTGCGTGGACTTCGGAAGTAGGAGAACAGTTCGAGTATATGTATCGGCTGTTCTTCTTTTGTTTTTAGGCGTTAAAACGGTAATGTTTTTCTTGTACATAGTCGAGCATTAGAGTATAATAAAACCAGTTTTTTTCATATGTTTAAAAGCTATAATAAGAAAAACGGCAAAACAGATGAAAGTCTGTGACGCAAAGCTATAGGGCCTGTAAAATGGTAGCCAGTTGCCACGTTAAAGATGCATTGTCTGCAATGACAATGCTTTTTTCATTTTTGGAGATTAAAAAGAAACTAAAACAGGCAATAATTGGTGGCTGCTAAAATATAAAAATGAAGTAGATAAAAACGCAGGTGTAAAGGAAATCGGTTATGTGGAAGAAAATTAAGTCAGCACAGGAACGAAAAAATACATTTAGGATAAAAAAAGAGTTATGGATTCCGGTATTTGTATTGATGATTGGTTTGGTTGTTCTGGTGAATATAGGCATTCGTGCGGATAGCAGTCAAAGGTATTTGATAAGGTCAAGAGCTGAATTAAACGCAGTAACGTATGCAGATCATATGAAGGCTGATATCGTGAGGGGAATTGATATTACAAATAGTTTTGAACAGATTGTTATTAGTGAAAACGGAAAAATTTCCATGTTCTCGAAAGTTGCGGAGAATATGATGGCAGATTATGTCCAGAGTATTCAGATCGCACCAGACGGCGTAGTGACTGAGATTTATCCGGAAGACGGAAATAAGGCTGGAAAGATAGATCTTATTCATGATAAAGAACGAGGAAAGATATCTTGTTATGCCAGAGACAATGATGTGATAACCATGCAGGGACCATTTTCTTTGAAACAGGGTGGAACGGGGATTGCTGTAAGAAATCCGGTGTATGTGGAGCAGAAAAATGGCGAAAGGACATTTTGGGGATTTACAATTGTAATTATTCGTGTACCGGATATATTCGCTGATTCTATAAAGTCACTTACCGATTTTAGCTATGAATATAAGTTGTCTAAAAGTATTGCACCGTGGGATGAAACATACGAAGAAGTGTATGGCTCAGGTGTGGAAATGATTGATCCTGTCACATATACTTTCGAATTAGGTGACAGTCAATGGGTTCTGGAAGTGATGCCTGAAAACGGATGGAATAGCAATGAAAAGTTATATAGACTATGGGGCTGCGGTTTACTGATTGTTTTGCTTTTAACTGGATTTGTTTTTATGATTATGTTACTGCACAGGACACAGGAATCGGAAAACACAGTAGTGGAATTAAATAAAAAACTGCAGAAAGCATTGGAGCAGGCGAAAACAGCCAGTGTTGAAAAATCTAATTTTCTGTTTAATATGTCACATGATATACGTACTCCTATGAATGCAGTTATTGGTATGACGTCATTAATAAGACATGATGCAGGAAATAAAGATAAAGTAATAGAGTATGCAGATAAAATAGATATTTCATCCCAGCATCTGTTAGGGATTATTAATGATATTCTGGATATGAGCAAAATTGAGGCAGGAAAAACAGTTTTTAAATACGATGATTTCTCTATTCTGAATTTTATACAGAAAATCAATAATTTATTTCATTCACAGATAGATGAAAAGAAACAGACTCTTACAACAAAGAAAAATATCCGACATGAGTGGGTGAACGGGGATCAGCTTCGCCTGATGCAGATTTTCAGCAACCTGCTTTCTAATGCAGTGAAGTACACGCAGGAAGGTGGAGAAATTCAGTTTCTGGTAGAAGAATGTGAAACAAATTCATCCGTCCATGCAAAGTACCGTTTCTTAGTCAGGGATAATGGAATAGGAATGTCAGCAGATTTCAAAGATAAAATCTTTGATGCTTTTACCCGTGCCGAAAGTTCTGTGACGAATAAGATCCAGGGAACCGGTCTTGGAATGGCCATTAGCAGAAATCTGGTTGAAGCAATGGGAGGTACCATTGATGTGGAGAGTGAACTGGGACAGGGAAGTTGTTTTGAGGTTTTCATAGAGCTGAGAATTGCAGAGGATAGAACAGTTGCTCTGGCGGCACAAGAAGGCACAGATGAGCAGGATGGTAATATTCTGCAGGGAATGAGGTTCCTGTGTGCAGAGGATAATGAGCTGAATGCTGAGATCCTGACGGAACTGTTAAAGATTGAAGGTGCAGAATGTACCATCTGTGAAAATGGTGAAGAGGTTTTGAAAGCATTTGAACAGTCTGCTCCGGGGGATTATGACATGATCCTGATGGATGTGCAGATGCCTGTTATGAATGGTTATGAGGCAACAAAGGCAATCCGCAGAAGCTCCCATGAACTGGCAAAGACGATTCCGATCATTGCCATGACTGCGAATGCATTTTCCGAGGATATTCAACATTCCCTGGCAGCTGGTATGAATGCACACGTTTCAAAACCAGTTGAGATGAAAGTACTGGAAAAGACAATCAGAAGCATAAAATCCGGCGGGGGGGGGCACCGAACCGCAGGGCATTGAACAGTGACAAATGGTTTTGATACAGTAGTGTAATTTTATTAAATCAGAAGGTTGACAAAGAGATGTATAGAGAAATATATTAGACAGACAGACAGACAGACAGACAGACAGACAGACAGACAGACAGACAGACAGATAGACAGACAGGAGATTTAATATGATTTCGAGAGCAAAGAAATATGTGGCAGTGTTACTTGTTTTTGTATGCGTGTGTATGATATTTTCTCCCCTGACTGCATATGCGGCCGAGGACAGTTCGCAGCATGAAACTGTCAAAGTCGGTTTCTTTGCCATGGATGGTTATCACATGATGGATGAAGAGGGGAACCGTAGCGGTTATGGCTATGATTTCCTTCGGCTGATGGCCCGTTATTGGGATGTAGATTACGAATATGTCGGATATGATAAGAGCTGGGATGATATGCAGCAGATGCTTGAAGATGGCGAGATTGACATGGTAACATCTGCCCGCAAAACACCGGACAGAGAAGAAAAGTTTGATTTTTCACGTCCGATCGGAACCAATTATGGGATGCTGACCGTCCGCAGTGACAACAGCACGATTGTGGACGGCGATTACAGCACTTACAACGGTATGCGTGTGGCGCTTTTGAACGGAAACACCCGGAATGAAGAGTTTGCGGATTTTGCAGACAACAAAGAATTTACATATGTTCCATCTTATTTTGATACGACCGCAGAGATGGAGGAAGCCCTTCAGAGCGAAAAAGTTGATGCGATTGTTACCAGTTCTCTGAGAAAAACAAACAATGAGCGAATCGTGGATAAATTTGGCAGCAGCGATTTCTATGTCATTGTTAAAAAGGGCAATACAGAATTGCTGAATGAGATCAATTATGCGATCGATCAGATGAATGCGGTTGAGGGTGACTGGAAAACGACGCTTTACAATAAAAATTATGAAAGCATAGAAAATAAGAATCTGGAATATACGGAGCAAGAAAAAAGTATTATTGCACAATATTCCAAGGACAACCCGCTTCATGTTCTGTGTGATCCGACCCGTTATCCATATTCTTATAATGAAAATGGTGAGATGAAGGGTATTATCCCGGATTACTTCCGGAAAATTGCAGACTATGCCGGGATTTCCTACGAGTTTCTTACACCTGCTACCAGAGATGAGTATATTGCTTATCAGAAAAATACGGAAACCACAGATATGAGTATCGATGCACGCCTGGAAACAGATAACTATGCTGAGACGAAAAAATGGGGGCTTACTGCACCTTTCATTACAATGCAGCTGGCAAGGGTGACACGGCGTGACTTTGATGGAAAAATCAATGTTGTTACTACGGTTGACCAGACAGCATCAAATTCCATTGAAGATGCAATGGCACCAGGCGCAGAAAAACTGATGTGCAGTACCCGACAGGAAATGATGGAGGCTGTCCGTAAGGGAAAAGCCGATGCTGCCTTCGTCTACTATTACATGGCACAGGCGTTTGTGAATAGTGACACCACAGGCACCCTGACATATACTTTGCTGGAACAGCCTACATACACCTACCGCATGGTAATATCATCAACAGAGAATCATGCACTGGCTGGCATCCTGACGAAAGCAATGTATGCCATGCCCCAAAATCTTGTCGAAGATATAGCAGCACGGTATACCACATACAAAGCAGCAGATCTGACATTTGTTGACTGGATCCGTCTGCATCCTGTTGTTACTGTTTGGGTTCTTCTTATTTTCGGATGGCTGCTGACTACTATGGCTGTGATAGCAATGCGTCTCAGTGCAAGAAAAAAAGCTCAGAAGGCAGCCCAGGAGACGGCTGAGGAAATGGCGGAACTGGCAGAGCATGCGCAGGCTGCAAACAAGGCAAAAACAGCATTTCTGTCACATATGTCCCATGATATGAGAACACCGATGAATGCAATCATGGGATTTACCGGTATTGCAATGAAAAATAATCCGTCAGACGAAGTGAAAAATTGTCTGGAAAAGATTGATGAAAGTTCAGAGTATTTACTGTCGCTGATCAATGATGTATTAGATCTGACTCGCGTGGAAAGTGGAAAAGTGAAATACAATCCGGCACCGGCAGATTTGAAAAGTATCACAGATTCTGCACTGGATATTACAAAAGGCTTTCTTACGAACAGAGATATCAGCTTTAAGATCCAGCGTGAAGAAGCAAAGATCCCAAATGTACTTGTGGATCCTGTACGTCTGCGAGATGTGCTGGTTAATATTCTGAGCAATGCCGTGAAGTTCACTCCGGATGGAGGGACGATTACATTTGAAACCCGGTGTCAGGAAAAGGGCGGGGATGGATATATAAATATGCATTACCGCATTTCGGATACTGGTATTGGCATGAGTGAGGAATTTACAAAAGAAGTTTTTGAGGAATTTGCACAGGAAGATTCCGATGTGAGAACGCAGTACCATGGAGTTGGACTGGGGATGGCTATCGTAAAGAAGTATGTAGATATGATGGGTGGAACCATTTCCGTGCAGAGTAAAAAGCATGAGGGAACCACATTTACTGTGGATATTCCTTTGGAAATTACAGATAAGGAATGTAATAAGTCAGACACAGGTTTTTCTGAAAAGGTAAATCTTACAGGTGTGAATGTTCTTATTGCAGAGGATAATGAACTGAATGCAGAGATTGCTGCCGTGCAGTTGGAAGAGTTCGGGATGAATGTAGAAAGAGTTGTGGATGGAAAGAATGCTGTTGAGATTTTCAGAAATCATCCGGAAGGCACATTTGATGTAATCCTGATGGATATCATGATGCCTGAAATGAATGGTTATGAAGCAGCAAAAGCAATCAGGGCAATGAATGACAGACCGGATGGAAAAAACATTCCTATTATAGCAATGACAGCTAATTCATTTGCAGAAGATGTTCAGGCATCACTGGATGCAGGAATGAACGCACATTTGTCAAAGCCGATTGTGATTGAGGAAGTTATAAAAACGATTTTAAGGTATGTTCATAATGATTAGCAGAGGTTCATGAATTAGTGGAATACAATTGACAGGAGGGCTAAAAGATGACAATGCAGGAGTGCTATAAAGCTATCGGAGGAAATTATGAGGCTGTTTTGGGACGCCTTCACAGCGAAGCACTGATTCAGAGATTTACATTAAAGTTCCTTGAAGACCAGAGTTATCTACAGTTAAAACAGGCATTGGAAAATAAAAATTATGAAGATGCTTTCCGCAGTGCGCACACATTGAAAGGGGTGTGTCAGAATCTTTCCTTTGACCGTCTGTTAGTAAATTGACACAAGTTGGCTGTAGAGTATAATTATAGTAAAAGTACAGCAGAAGCTGTCGCAAAGATATTTATAAAAATGTTGTGGGGGTATTGAACATTAATGAATGTAAAATTAAAATCTGGAAGCAAGCAAGCAAGCAAGCAAGCAAGCAAGCAAGCAAGCAAGCAAGCAAGCAAGCAAGCAAGCAAGCAAGCAAGCAAGCAAGCAAGCAAGCAAGCAAGCAAGCAAGCAAGCAAGCAAGCAAGCAAGCAAGCAAGCAAGCAAGCAAGCAAGCAAGCAAGCAAGCAAGCAAGCAAGCAAGCAAGCAAGCAAGCAAGCAAGCAAGCAAGCAAGCAAGCAAGCAAGCAAGCAAGCAAGCAAGCAAGCAAGCAAGCAAGCAAGCAAGCAAGCAAGCAAGCAAGCAAGCAAGCAAGCAAGCAAGCAAGCAAGCAAGCAAGCAAGCAAGCAAGCAAGCAAGCAAGCAAGCAAGCAAGCAAGCAAGCAAGCAAGCAAGCAAGCAAGCAAGCAAGCAAGCAAGCAAGCAAGCAAGCAAGCAAGCAAGCAAGCAAGCAAGCAAGCAAGCAAGCAAGCAAGCAAGCAAGCAAGCAAGCAAGCAAGCAAGCAAGCAAGCAAGCAAGCAAGCAAGCAAGCAAGCAAGCAAGCAAGCAAGCAAGCAAGCAAGCAAGCAAGCAAGCAAGCAAGCAAGCAAGCAAGCAAGCAAGCAAGCAAGCAAGCAAGCAAGCAAGCAAGCAAGCAAGCAAGCAAGCAAGCAAGCAAGCAAGCAAGCAAGCAAGCAAGCAAGCAAGCAACTGTAGCCCGGAGGGTGGGAGAAAGATGAAGAAGTGCAAATTAGTACAGAATATAAGAAATTTCAAATCTTGTTATTTTATATTTTGCACAATGATATGTTTAGTTGTTTTTCCTGTTTCCACATCTGCCCAAGAAAGATCCAGAGCGGATCTTTATCACAGGAAATACAGGAATTGATGCTTTGCACTATACGGTGCGAAGTGATTTTTATCATCCGGAAACAGAATGGGCAAAAGGCAGCAGACTGATTGCTGTAACAGCACACAGAAGGGAGAATCTGGGAGAGCCCATGCGTGATATGTTCCGGGCTATACGCAGGATCGTGGAAGAATTTACAGATGTGAAGGTTATTTATCCTGTACATTTGAATCCGCAGGTCAGGAAGATCGCAGATGAGGAATTTGGTGGATGCGAGAGAATACACCTGATCGAACCACTGGATGTGGTGGAATTCCATAACCTGATGAAAGCCAGTTATCTGATCATGACAGACAGCGGCGGAATTCAGGAAGAAGCTCCTGCACTGGGAAAACCGGTACTGGTCATGCGGGATACAACAGAGCGTCCGGAAGGTGTGGAAGCAGGAACCTTAAAGCTTGTAGGCACGAAGATGGAGGATATTTACAGAGAATGCAGTCGGCTTCTTACAGAGCCGGAGACATACAGAAAAATGAGTGAGGCCAGAAACCCTTATGGTGATGGGACTGCAAGTATCAAAATCAGAAAAATCCTGGAGGATATAGATGCATAAGCATAAACAGAGCCAATGCAAAAGAAAAGTGAAACATCGAAAGAACGTGATGGGACTTATTATATTTTGCATAACTGTGTGCATTGTGTTTATGTTTGCTTATTATCAGAACCTGAGAAAAGAAATATCTGTCCGGCAGGAATGGCTGGAAACCGTCCTGACCAGAGAAAAAAAGTGGATCCTTGAGAATCAGGGCCCTGAAGGCGAAATCTATATGAATGGAAGTAAAGCCGGAGATGTTAATCCATACTTTGCATGTATGGCTGCACTGGGGCTTCTGGCAGAAACAAAGAATTGCCCCATGACTGAAACAGAGCAAAAAGCTGTTGGCAGGTATCTGGACTGGCATACTGGGGTTTTGCTGGAAACAGATGGAAAAATGGGAATCTACAGGAAAGAGGGTGGGGAACTTATTTATAAAGAAAAGGCTGATTCCGAAGACGGATATCTTGGTATGTACCTTTTTCTTATGGGAAAATATCTGGAAAAGACAGAAAGTACAGACCTGCCGGAATCCTGGAAAAATGGAATCAGCCTTGCATTAAAAAAGATTCAAAGCCTGATGCAGGATGGAATTACACAGGTTTCAGAAGAAAACACAACAGTTTATCTGATGGATAATCTGGAAGTGTGGAAAGGCCTGTACGAATTGGAACTTGCAGGACTGGAAGATACGCAGGCGATCAGTGAAATTCGTAAAAAGATACAGAAACAGATAGAAAAGATATTCTGGGATGATGCGGATCAAAGATGGAGAATTATCGGAAACAGTGATCGGTATCATCAGACAGAATTTTATCCGGATGGTGTTGCTCAGATTTATCCGCTGATTTATGAATTTCCGGTAAAAGAGAAGAAAAAGCAAAAGGTATTATATGATCAGTTTACGGAAAGGTTTCAGTGGCAGAAACTGAATAAAAAAAGAACTGGCTTTTTGTGGGCAATGACAGGAATGGCTGCTGCGCAGATGAGGGATATCAATAACCTTGTGGAATTAGTAGGAAATTATGAAACAGAATATTGTAAGGAACGAAAATATCCGCTATATACAGGCGAAGCAGGATGGATATGCATGGAATGCGAGAAATTGTATGGATTATATGAAAGAAAAATAAAAACAGCATTTATACCATGTATATGATCTTGTGCAGAGTGAATAAACGAATACTATCGCAATTTTCAAAAATAGTGCCTGTCAAAACAGCATATTTGCAATATGCAGTTTGCGGATGTTGATGAAGCCCAAAGAACCCGAATCTGATTGTAATCAAGTAAAACGCCGGTTGTGTGAATTTCTGAAAAAACGTGAGGAAGAATTAAGCTCCACGCATGAAAACCTCCAGTTTATTGCCGTGAATCAGGAAGGATACTATTATTCCGATGAGGGTCTGCAGGGCGTGTGGTACAGATCTAAAGATCTGCAGGATGCGGATATCAAAAGCTTTCTGACATTGGACTGGATCACCAATGAAAACCAGATGGTATTTGCCAGAAAACTGCAGAGCCAGCTGGTGGTCGACGGCAGTATCATCACACACTTTATTCTGATCCGTTCGATGGAGGAGATGGCACCGTATTTCAGAAGCAGTGCATTCAGCAACCAGAGCACGACGTATGTGGTGGACAGCAACGGAACGAAGATGTTCGAGGATACCGCTGTCGAGGAGCTGAGGATTCTGGCAGTAATTCTGCTCCTGATCCTGGCATCGGTTCTCTTTGTGACGAAATTCCGGAACAGCAGCCACCCGCTGGCAAAGAAAATCCCGATTCTTGCGATGACAGCCAACGCATTTTCAGAAGATGTGCAGAATGCCTTCAATGCGGGCATGAACGCACACATAGTAAAACCGGTGGATATGAAGGTACTGATAAAAACAGTGCGGAATCTTCAGACGGGCGCCGGAGCGGCAGGAACTTTAAATTGAAAAAATCCGGCAGAGTGTTTATAATGGATGGGAAAAACAAAACAGAAAGGCAATGTCGTTATGCGTAAAATTACAGAATTAAAAGAAAAACAGGAGATTGCGCTTGGAATATTACTGTATCTGGATGAAGTCTGCCGGAAACATCACCTGATCTATTTTGCAGCAGATGGAACGCTGCTCGGGCTGATCCGGCATCAGGGGTTCATTCCGTGGGATGATGATGTGGATGTCTGGATGCCGAGAGCGGATTATGAAAAACTGGAACAGATTGTAAACAGCGAAACGGATACACCGTACCGCGTCATGAATTTTCATAATACAAAGGGTTTCACACTGGCATACGGAAAGCTGGTACACACCGGAACGAGTCTTGTGGAGCACGTGGCAGGAGCTGTGGATACCGGTCTTTTCGTCGACATTTTCCCGTTTGACGGACTGCCGGAAAAAGATACACCGGAGTACGACCGTCACTGGAAAAAGCTGCTGTTTCTGGAAAGCCAGCGGATGAATGCATTCCGCACCTACCGCCAGACCTTAAAAGGAAACAAAGGAAGCTTCGCAAAATGGTGCAAATGGGCGATTCGGAAATGTTATGGAAAAGAGCGGATTCTGCGCGAGATGGAAAAAGAGTGCAGAAAGTACCGCGCGGAGGACTCAAAGTGGGTGGCCTGCCAGTGCGGCGGTTACCGCAAGTCGGACGCGATTCCCAAAACAGCGATCGAAGAGATCGTGCGCCTTCCGTTTGAAGGCCATCTGATCAATGCCCCGGCGGGATACGAGACGTATCTTCACACCCTGTACGGCGATTACCATCAGCTTCCGCCGGAGGATCAGCGTCATCCTGCGCATGTGGGAGATGCCTACTGGCGTTAGAACAGAGAAAAAAGCAGATGAGAGGTAAGCAATGAGTAAAATACTGGTGCTGGGACGTACCATGGACATGGGCGGAACGGAAGTTGCCATGGCAGCGCTGCTGCAGAAACTGGTGGAGAAAAAAGAAGATGTAACGCTTCTTCTGGTCGAAAAAAGAGGCGTTCTGCTGGAGCGGATTCCGAAGGAAGTGGAAGTGCGCCAGATGATCTGGAATAAAAAGCCGCATCCGGCTTTGGAACGGATTGTGGGAAAACGGGAGACACCGGCAGAACGGTCTTTCTATGCCAGAGGAATGGGCGTATTTCTGATGCGCGTCGTGTATGGAAAGAAACGGTATGGAAAACTGTATGAACGGATTCTGGAGTGTGTGGAGCCGGAAACAAAACAATACGATCTTGTTTTCGACTTTTTCGGATTCGGTGCGTTCACAACCGCATTCGGAGCCAGAAAGACGAATGCGCGGAAAAAAGCGGTCTGGTTCCACGGAGAAAATCTCTGGTGGCTGTTCCGGACCAGGGACTTTATTCCGGAGTATGATAAAATTTACTGTGTTTCCGAGCCTGTCCGAAAACAGGTCATTGCCCGTTTTCCGGAACTCGCGGACCGGACAGAGGTTCTGCTGAATTTCATTGACATCAAACAGGTGCAGAGACGGAGTGAGGAGCCGCTTAGCGATCCGCAGTACACAGGAGAGCTGAAATTTCTGACGGTGGGAAGAGCTTCGGAAGAAAAAGGATATGATATTGCGGTGCAGATTACGGCGGAGCTGAAAAAACGGGGACTTTGCTTCAAATGGTTCATCATCGGTGATGGAAGAGATCTGAACAAGCTGCGGACCATGGCAAAGGAATATCAGGTGGAGCAGGAAATTATTTTTCTCGGAATGCGCGAAAATCCTGCGCCGTACGTAAAATCCTGCGACCTGTATCTCCAGCCGTCCCGTCACGAAGGCTATCCGATTACGATTGTAGAGGCGAGAAGCCTGCAGAAGGTCATCATCGCTTCCGATATTCCGTCCATGCGCGAGCAGATCCGAGATGGGGAAAACGGATATCTCTGTCCGCTGGATGTGATGCAGTTTGCCGATAAAATCCAGAAAGTGCTGGCAGATCAGGAAGGACGCGATGCGGTCAGAAAGAAGCTGCGGGAGGAACCCATTGATTTTTCAGCGGGATATGCGCAGATAGAAGCGTTTGCAAAAAAATAAAAGAGAAACAGCAAGAAAAAACGCCAGAACCGGCGATAAGATATTTCCGGTTCCGGCGTTTCTTTAGTCCTGGCGTCCC
This sequence comes from Blautia sp. AM29-29, assembly GCF_003480555.1. NCBI lineage: Bacteria > Bacillati > Bacillota > Clostridia > Lachnospirales > Lachnospiraceae > Blautia > Blautia sp. AM29-29. The sequence continues at coordinate 8,003 of NZ_QUJD01000028.1, read as the reverse complement.
TGCTTGTTTTCATACATATATTTATCTGCTTTGTCAAACAGCGTGCGGAGCGTACATTCGTTGTAATCGGTGGAAAGTGCCCAGCCGTGGGAAGAGCTGATGCGGAACTGGGTTCTGTAGCTGTTGAACTGTTCGACTTCGTTCTGAAGCTCTGTGAGGATTTCTGTGATGCTTTCGCGGGTTGTATCATAGATGACCGCCATAAATTCATCGCCGCCGTATCTTCCTACGAAATGCTTCGCGGGAATCGAGTTTCGCAGCAGCCGGGCAAAGTTCAGAATCAGCTGGTCGCCGATGGAGTGGCCGAGGCTGTCGTTGACGCGTTTCAGGTTGTTCATGTCAAAGACGATACAGGCGGTAGGAGTTTTGATGAATTCCACATTGTGGAACAGCTCTTCGCACTTGCTCTTGTTCGGCAGTCCCGTGTGAAGGTTGATGTAGGCTTTCTGTTCCAGCTGGCGGTTGGCACGGGAAACTTTGACTGCGGCAACCGTTTCATCTGCCATCTGGAAATACGTCTCTCTCATGTCTACCAGATCCGCCGTTCCGTTTTCTCCGGATCTGACCTTCTGAATTTCATTTTTCGGTTTATCCCAGTAGGCAATCTGGACATCCAGTTTTTCTGATAATCCTTGTCGGAAAGACTCACGAGATCGTAGTGGCCGTCCTCGTATTTCAGTCCGCTTAAGATATCGTCCAGGTCTATCTCAAATCCTGAAAGATCCCAGACTTCAATACTCTTTTTTCCCTTCCTGAAGCTCCTTTTTCTCCCCTCGTCCCGCTGAAACATGCTTTCCGCATCCTGAAACAGAAGCCTTCTTTCATCTTTCAGACGGATTACCGTTTCTAAACCGCATTCTTTCAAAGTATTGATAAACGGGGCATTCAGGTACAGTGCATCCGCCACAATCACATCTGCGAAATGACCATGCCTTTTCTTTAAACGCCGGATGAGCCTTTTCGCTCCTGTCAGTCCCCCTTCATCTTTTTCTGAACCATCTCTGGGTTTCAGCATTTCCTGCCCAAAGATCACATGCGGCGATTTTCCTACCGTCATACATACCACACTTCGATGAAAGTATTTTGTCTTCCCCGTCCCGTTCTTCCGGCTCAGGCAGTCTGGACAGGACTTTTTTGTACTGCTGAATAATTCCATCCCATCAATACCTGCCGCAACATATCCGCCTATGGTTCCTTCCCGAAATACGCGGTTGCGTTTCAGAACATCAATCGTCTGCGCGTGAATTTCCTCGATTTCTTTTGGATCAATCCGGGAAAGAAGATCCCTGACTGCATCAACTTTTGGGATTTTTCCACGGATACAGTTTTTCAGTCGTTTCTCCATGCTTTCCGGCGCTGAAAAAATGGTGTGAAAACTTTCATACTGAAGCATCAGGAAAATCAGCACTGGCATAACAATATTAAACAACGGGATGGATTTTCTTTTTCTTTCATCGGATAAACCCTTGATTTTTTGTGGAATTTTGTATACACTTTTCATATAAGTTAGCAGTTTCTTCAATGCTAATTTTTCATTAAGGACACCTTCTTTCGTATGTTTGTGGGGTAACATAATTATACAATAAAAGGTGTCCTTTTTGAGTGTTTATCCGGACTGCGGCACAGATGGCCCGGGCATTTGGTGCTAATTTTACAGCACTGTATGTGCAGACCGCGGAACCGGCAGAGAAAACGCCGGAGGATCAGGCAAGGCTGCAGAAGCATATCCGCCTGGCAGAACAGAGCGGGGCGGAGATTGTAACGACGCACAGCGAGGACATTGCCCTGCAGATTGCAGAATATGCGAGAATTTCCGAAGTAACGCGGATTGTCATTGGAAAAAGCATGATGGATCAGGGATTTTTTCGAAAGAGAAGGGGATGGACCGAACGGCTGACCGATCTGGTGCCGGATTTGGAAATCCATATCATTCCGGATTCCAATATCATTACCATATATCTGGTCGGCGTTATGATGACGTCCATTCTGACCAGCGGTTATACCTGCAGCGTAATCAGTTCTGTGATCAGTGTAGTGCTGTTTAACTACTTCCTGACAGAACCGCGTCTGACACTGTACGCGTACGGTTCCGGTTATCCGGTGACCTTTGCCATCATGCTGGGCATTTCCATTCTGGCAGGTACGTTTGCATCAAAATTAAAAGAGAATGCAAAGCTGTCTGCGCGGGATGCGTTCCGGACGAAAATTCTTTTCAATACCAGCCAGCTTCTGCAGAAGGCAGAGGATGCGTCGGAGATTTTTGATATTACAGCGACAAAGCTTGTAAAACTGCTGGGAAGGGACCTGACGGCCGCACCGGCAGGGGCACAGGAGAGCAGAATTGTCCGCGGAACACTTTACAGCGCGCAGACAGGAGGAAAGACGGAAAAAATCTTTGACCCAAGGGAACAGGAAATCATTCAGTGGGTTCTCGACAGCCAGAAAAGAGGAGAAAAATGTCTGGATCGCGGTGGAGGACAACGGCCCCGGGATTCCAAAAGAGTCCAGAGAGCATGTGTTTGAGATGTTCTATTCCGGGAAAAATAAAGTAAGCGACAGCCGCAGAAGCCTTGGCCTTGGACTGGCACTCTGCCGTTCGATTGTAAATGCGCACGGCGGGGAGATAGCACTTTATGACTGCGATCCACAGGGCTGCTGCTTTTGGTTTAACCTGCCGCTCAGTGAGGTGAATTTGAATGAATAAGACATTAATTCTGGTTGTGGAAGATGATACGCCGGTTCACAACCTGATTACTACGACGTTAAAAACACACGATTATAAGTATATTTCTGCAAAGAACGGTGCGGGTGCCATTATGGAGGCATCCACACATAATCCCGACATTGTTCTGCTCGACCTTGGCCTGCCGGATATTGATGGCGTAGAGGTGATTGAAAAGATTCGAAGCTGGTCGAATATGCCGATTATCGTAATCAGTGCAAGAAGTGAGGACAGCGATAAAATCGAGGCATTGGACGCAGGAGCGGATGATTATCTGACGAAACCGTTTTCTGTGGAGGAACTGCTGGCCCGCCTTCGAGTCACACAGCGCCGTCTGTCCCAGATGCAGGCAGAAAATGGAGTCCAGTCGGCTGTCTTTGAAAATGGCGCACTGCGGATCGAGTACGCAGCGGGGTGCGCATATCTTGACGGAGAGGAACTTCATCTGACCCCAATCGAATACAAGCTGCTCTGCCTGCTGTCGCAGAATGCAGGGAAGGTGCTGACGCATACGTTTATCACACAGAAAATCTGGGGAAGCAGCTGGGAGAACGATATCGCTTCTCTCCGTGTTTTCATGGCGACGCTTCGGAAAAAGCTGGAAAAGAACGGAGAGCAGACGCAGTATATCCAGACGCATATCGGGGTTGGCTACCGGATGCTGAAGGTAGAGTAAAAGAAGAAAAAATTTGACTTTACAGGCCTAAAATGATAGCATAAAGGACAGAGAACGCAGTTTTGGGAGGACGAAAAAACGGATGATGAAAAACCTCGAAGTACTGGAGGAAATTAGAAAACAGGGAAAAAATCTGATCGAGACAAAACGGGATGAGTTTGTAAAGCAGAATCTTTTATCGGACGAGTTTATTCAGATGATGCAGAAGAACAAAAAGCCGTTCGAGCTTCTGATGTCGTATTATCAGTGCGCCATTATGGAAATCGAGACAAAGTTCCGGGTGCTGAATCAGGAATACTCGCTTTCCTATGACCAGAACCCGATCGAAGGAATCAAAACAAGGGTCAAATCGTATGAGAGCATTATGCGGAAAATCCGCGTGAAAGACATCCCGGTCACACTGGAGTCTATCGAGGAAAATATCCGCGATATCGCCGGTGTGCGCGTGATCTGTTCTTTTCCAAGCGATATTTATAAGCTGGCAGACAGTTTTCTGAAACAGGATGACATTACGCTGATTGAGCGGAAGGACTATATTCAGCATCCGAAGGAGAGCGGCTACCGCAGTCTTCATCTGATCGTTCAGGTGCCGATCTTTTTACAGGATACAAAGAAACTGGTCTACGTGGAAGTACAGTTCCGTACGATCGCGATGGATTTCTGGGCGAGTCTGGAGCACAAGATGCGCTACAAGAAAAATATTCCCGAAAATCATGTCAAATATCTGCAGGATGAACTCTACGACTGCGCAAGACAGAGCGCGGAGCTGGATAACCGTATGCAGAATATCCGGAATCTGATTGCAGAGGAAGCAGAAGAGGAAGACCACTGCACTTTGTAACGCTGCCGATGCGATGACGGATTTGAAACAAGGAGGATGCAAAATGAAACAGTGTATGGATGCAGATAATCTTCACCGCCGTCTGAAAAAGATCATCGGTCAAGTGCAGGCGATCGACCATATGGGTGGATGAGGATGTGCCGTGCGAGGATATCCTGGCGCAGATCAATGCGGCAAAATCGTCACTTCATAAAGTAGGACAAGTTGTCCTCGAGGGCCATATCCAGCACTGCGTGCGCGACGGCATCGAGCACGGAGATGCGGATCAGACGATTGCACAGTTTACGAAGGCTGTGAAGCGGTTTGCAAATATGAAATAAAAATAAGAAGATAAGATGAAAAGAGAACTTCCGGCAGGAGCAGAAAAAAGATGCTTCGTCGGAAGTTCTTTTTGTTTTTCTGATTTTGAAAAACTCCTCTTGACAACCAATACCCCTATAGGTATACAAGGAGGAAATAGTGTGAAAAAGTTAGAGGAGTTTCTCGAGTGGGGAGGAACGAAGAAGGACATCACGCTGGCATGCGCCGACAAGAGCAAAAAGCTTTTCGTCTTCCTGGTGTAAATCGATCATGGTAAAAATCCTCCCAAAAACAAAATAGAAATAAGTCGTTGTAGCCTGTTTCTATCGTATCGGATTTTGCAGAAAAGACAAGTGCGTACCTGAAAGTGACATGGTTTCCAAAAGATACTAATGGACTTCGAAATTAAAGAATCAGCTCCTGTTCCCGGAACAGTGCGTCGACCGCCTCTTCATACTCGGCAAGCCGGTTCGCCTTTTTGATCTTTTTCAGATATTTCTGCGGATTGGTAAACGACATTCCAAGATAAATCCACAGTGCTTTTAATTTGAACAGCACATTTTTATCCCCGGAAATCACACGCGCATAACCGGCGCAGAGATCCTCACAGAACGCGTGCAGCAGCTCTTTATCGGGAGCAGAGGCTTCGCCGCCTGCCGGATCTGCACTGCGCAGCATCCCAATCAGCCACGGATTCTGCAGTACCCCGCGTCCGAGCATCACCTTCTCCGTGTCCGGAAACTCACGGCAGAGATTCTGAAAATCATCGGGTGAGAAAATGTCACCGTTGTAGCAGAGCGAGCAGCGGCTCGTCTCATACGCTGTCCGGTAGCACTCCATGCGCGGTGTGTATTTGTAAAAATCCTTCTGAATCCGCGGATGAATGATCAGTTCCTCGAGCGGATATTTGTCGTAAACCGTAAGCAGATCCTCCCACTCGTCGGTATCCGTTGTGCCAAGCCGCGTTTTGATCGAGATGCGGCAGTCGCACGACGAAAAAATCTCATCGAGAAACGCGTCGAGCGTATTCGGCCACGCGAGCAGCCCGGAGCCGCGCCGCTTGGCGACAACCGTGCCGGACGGGCATCCGAGGTTCAGATTGACGGTATCGTAACCGTACTCCCTCAGCTCCTTTGTCAGGGACAGAAAATCCTCCGCCTGATTAGTGAGAATCTGCGGAATCACCGTCATCCCTTCGTTGTGCTCCGGGAGAATATCGTTCCGTTCGCGGGAACTCATTTTTTTATTTGTAATAAACGGCGTGAAATAACGGTCCGCCGCCGGAAAATATTTGTGGTAAGCATTCCGGTACACATACCCGGTCAGCCCTTCCATCGGGGCGAGATAAAACTGCATGATGATAAAATCCTTTCGAAAAATAGTCAGGGAACTGCAGAAAATGACTGCATTTCCCAATATCCAAAAGTGTACCACAAAACCATGGAAAACGACAGAAAAAGTTCCTACAGAAAGTGCAGTCAGACACCGAGAAGCACGGAAATACAAAATATACTAAAATAGTGGGAAAAATAGAGAAAAATGCAGAAAAGGTCTTGACTTTAAAATGTACTTGAATGATACACTGATTCCAGAAGGAAACATAAGGGAGGAATTTCAAGATGGAAAAAGTAAAAAAGTAACCCTTTCCGGCATGCTCTTTGCGATCGGCCTGATCCTGCCGTTCTTCATCGGCCAGATCCCGGCAGTTGGAAAAATGCTCCTGCCGATGCACATCCCGGTGCTCTATCCTAATGCAATTGCCATGGCATTTGAGATGGGCACCTACGGACTCGTCGCTGGATGGCTTTACAGCCACGCAAAATGGCAGCGGACGAAAGAACGGTACGAGGAGCCGGGCGGAAATGTCGATTACAAGCGGTTCGAACAGGAAGTCCTTGTGCCGCTTAAAAAGGGCGAAACGGTGTTCTACCGCCCCTATTATCCGCCGAAATGGAGCTTCCTTGAGACAGCAGAAATCGCGCCGTGCCGCGTCAATATCGTGGAGGGAACGTACTCCTGCCATGAACGGCTGGAAGCATACTACGATCTGAAGGTCTTCCTCACGATCGATCCGGTCGAGCAGATCCAGAGAATTGAAAAGCGGAACGGGAGTGAAAAGGCGGTGGAATTTCAGAAGAAATGGATTCCGCTCGAGGAGCTGTATTTTGAAAAATGCCGCACCAGAAGCCGGTGCGACGTCTGTTTTACAATGTGTGATGAGATGTAGAAAAAATCCGATACAGAATCTTTTTTGAGGGGTCCTCAAAGTTTTCTGTACCGGATTTTTCTAATTCTGCATATGAATCTGCTCGCCCGTCACCGGCGCAAAGCAGCGAAGCGTTTCGCCATCGAGATTCTCGCGGTGCATATCAACCGCAGAAATCTGATGATTGTCATACGTCGTATAATAGTAAATTCCCTGCGTCGCATTGCAGCAGGAAGTATAGAGCGTGATCTCATACTTTCCGTCCGCCACCTCGCAGCATCCTCTCTGCTGGTCGACAGAATTTAAAATATGGAAAAACTGGCTGACACTCTCCGTTTCGCTGTTTCCCGAGATCGAGTTCTGCTTTACAAACGCCACGCGTGCAAAGCGGGAAGCAGACGAGAGGTCGCCCGGCAGTCCAAGACCGCCCATGCCACGGCTGTACGTAGAAAGATCGAGCTGGTTGGAAAACGTGTTGGCCGGCTGTTTTGGTGACAGATGCAGGTAATTGTTCAGTGAGAACATCTGCATTGGAAACGGCGGATTGTTTGTCAGAACGCCGACCGGATTGTCGTAGACATGCAGACCGTCCGCCGTGGATTCCACGGTGATGGCACCCGATGCATCTGCGATGATCCAGTGAAGCTGTGCGAGCGGAAGATTCTTTTTAAAAGGTGTGCTGATGAGATTGATACGGGAGAGGGATTCTTTTGCTTCCGCAAGCGAAGCACATGTACCGAGAATCCACGGGATCAGCTCGAACTGCGCGATATTGTCTTTCTCCGGTTTCGGATCGAAATAAACGGCATTTCCTACAAAATTAAGGCCGGCGATACCAAGCCCTTTTTCATTGAACGCCTCATAATAGAGCGGGTAATCATCCATCACACACGCCATGCCGATCATTGCATAGTGATGGGAAAGGGACGGCATATGAAGAAAGGAAAACGGGTAATTGCGAGGTGTGACGGTGATCTGGTCGCCATAGGAAAATTCATAATCGAGTGTGCGGCCCATATAAAAGTCGCATGTTTGATAGGTTGCTGCTGTACACATAGAAAAACTCCTTTCGATGGATGATTTGTCATTGCTGTAAGGTATCATAGCACAGAAGCGGAGGAACGAACAGGAGAAAAATATGAAAAAAGTATAAAAAAGGATCCTGTCAGGCAGAACCCTTCGAGTGTAAACAAAACCCTGCTTTTGCACAATGTCATTAACTTAAAAGCAGAAGATATTTATTCCGAAATGGATTAGA
>NZ_QUJD01000027.1:0-22795 GCF_003480555.1 Blautia sp. AM29-29 | reverse complement strand
AGGGCTTGACCTAATTGGTTGTGTTCACAAGATGGAATGATAGATGTGTAGTGTATGCGGTTTTGAAGGTATATCAAATATCTTCAATTAAATAATCCTCGATAGCTCAATGGTAGAGCATTCGGCTGTTAACCGAAGGGTTGTTGGTTCGAGCCCAACTCGGGGAGTGAATGCGGCCTGTAAGAGTTTCTTACAGGTCAGTTCTTTCAAAAAGTAAATATGGCTCCGTGGTCAAGCGGTTAAGACATCGCCCTTTCACGGCGGTAACACGGGTTCGATTCCCGTCGGAGTCACTGAATATAAAATATTTGTTATGTATGCCGATGTGGCTCAATTGGCAGAGCAGCTGATTTGTAATCAGCAGGTTATCGGTTCGAGTCCGATCATCGGCTCTTTGGACCTTTAGCTCAGTTGGTTAGAGCAACCGGCTCATAACCGGTCGGTCCCGGGTTCGAGTCCCTGAAGGTCCACTTTAGTTCCATATTTTATATTCTGTATATGTCTGGCCCGGTGGCTCAGCTGGTTAGAGCGCCGCCCTGTCACGGCGGAGGTCGTCGGTTCGATCCCGATCCGGGTCGCTTTAAAAAGTCTGCGGAAGCAGGCTTTTTTCGTGTATAAAATTTCTTCCAGCTATAAAAGATGCCGTATTTCAGACATAGAAAAAAGTCTGAAAGACGGCATCTTGCTTAACAGATAAATTAACGGATAAAGTTTGTGCCGACGCGTGGTTCCTTTTCCGGAAGACCAAAGGATTCTTTTCCGAGCTGGATGCTCTTCATCAGAAAACTCATATTCCGTGCAAGGGTACGCATGATCTGCAGGCCTTCGAGATCTTGCTGTGCCTCGTCCGCATTATTTCCATGGATACTGTTCCAATACTGGCCGGAAGCAACCGGCATGCCGGAGATGGTGAAGTATTTGTTCAGCTCATCAAAGGTAGCGGAAAGACCGCCGCGGCGTGCAGAGACAACCGAAGCGCCGACTTTCATGGTCTTGTCAAAGTGTGTGCTGTAGAACAGCCGGTCAAGAAAAGCAATAAGTGTTGCATTTGCAGATGCATAATAAACCGGACTTCCGACAACAAGGCCGTCAGCCTCTTCAAATTTCGGAGCAACCTCATTTACCATATCGGAAAAAGCACATTTTCCGAGCTTGGAACAGGCACCGCAGGCAACACAGCCGCGGATATCTTTATTTCCGATATGTACGATTTCCGCCTCAATACCATTTTCTGTAAAGACTTTTTCCATTTCGTGCAGGGCAGTATAAGTGCTGCCTTTTGCGTGAGGACTTCCGTTGATTAATAATACTTTCATTTGATGGTACCTCTCTTTCGTAATTTTCTTTATTATAACACCGGAAAAGATGCAAATAAAGACGCTTTTTTGGGCAAAAACTGATCTTAACAGAAATAGCTGCTGGACGGTATAATACAATCAGCAAAGAAGGCAAAACTTGCAATGGGAGGTTACCAAATGAAGATAGAGAGAATTCTGATTGAAGATCAGATGGCACCGATCGGGCTGGATGAGAAAAAACCGGCATTTTCCTGGCTGCTGACGGCAGAAGAAGGAGAACAGAATCTGATGCAGAGCGCATGCCGGATCGTTGTGCGCACCGGAGAAGATACTGTGTGGGACAGCGGAAAAATGGAAACCGGCGTATCAACAGGGATTGGTTATGAAGGAGAAGCACTGCAGCCCTGTACCAAATATGAGGTAAAAGCAGAGGTGTGGGATAACCACGGCGGAAAAGCAGAAGCAGAAAGTTCCTTCGAGACAGGCCTTATGGATTCTTTGTATGCAGCATGGGAGGGAGCTGAGTGGATCGGCGCACCGCATGCGACGGTATGCGCGGAAAACCGCGGTGTTTTTACGATCGAGAGTGAATTTTGGATGGAAGGCGGGAAGGGAGAAGCGGGTATCGTCTTTGGAGCCAATGACTTCCGTCTGAACGATCATACGAAAAATGAGCTTGGCATGGAAGGGGAGAACTATATCCGTTATGCTGTGTGCCTTGAGGATGGAGATGCACGCCTCGAAATTTACCGCGTGGGCTATGCGCCGGAGGATACAGCGGAAAAACCGTTTGCCGTTACGAAACTGGTCAACTGGAAAGAGAAAACGCAGGAAATCCTGACACCAGAGAATGCCGATGCCTTTCATAAGCTGACCGTAGAGGTTGACGGCAATGTGGCATACGCCTATGTCGACGGCATTCTCGTGGATGCAATTGAAGAGCATGGATTTTTTGGAACGAAAGTATCAGGCCGCCAGCTGAATCCGAGAGGAAATAACGATGTGCTGCCGTATCCGAGACTGAATGAGATCGGATTTTATGCAGGAAAAGGGACGACAGGATATTTTAAGAATCTGACCGTAAGAAACGTAAGAAAACCATCCGCGGAAATTGTTCGTGAGACGCCGGAAGGACGGCTGGATGGGGGAAAAAGTATCTTTGCGGATCAGATTCCGGTGGAAAACGGATACTTTAAAGTAGAAGACAGCCAGATTACGGCAGATCCGTCCCATCATTCAATTCCAATGCTGCGGTCGTGTATTTCCTGCCAGAAAGAGAAAAAACTGGTATCGGCACGCCTTTATATTACTGCGCGCGGTATCTACGACTGCCGGATCAACGGACAGGAGATCACGGAAGATCTGCTGCGTCCGGGTCTGACACAGTATGACCACAGAATGAACTATCAGACATACGATATCACAGGGCTGATGAAACCGGGCCGAAACGGAATCGGCGTGACGCTGGCATCGGGCTGGTGGAGCGAGGCACAGACCTTTGTGGTGAAGAACTTCAATTACTTTGGAGACAAGGAGAGTCTGCTTGCCAAGGTTGTCATGAAGTACGAGGACGGCAGCCGCGAGGTCTTTGGAACAAATACCGAGGATTGGAAGTATTTCGGAGAAGGTCCTTACCTGTTTTCCAGCTACTTTGCCGGAGAGCAGTACGATGCGCGCCGGGCAGAGGTTTACGAAACTTATTCTCTGCCGGAGTTTGATGACAGCACCTGGGAAAAGCCAGTTGTTGTGGATACCGTCATGATCGAAGAGTTCTGCACGATGCCGGGCTTTGGACGGTCCTGGCCGGCGGTTCATGAGCAGAAGCCGGAATATATCGGTGAGTACGATGCGCCGGTGCGGATTGTGGACCGGAGAACGGCAAAGACGAGAAAAGAGCTGTTCCCGGGTGTGTATCTCTACGATCTGGAACAGGAGATGGCTGGTGTACCGCGGATTACACTGCATGAGAAGGCGGGCACAAAGATCATCATCCGCTATGCGGAGGTGCTTTATCCGGATCTGCCGGAGTATGCCGGAAAAGAAGGCACGATGATGCTGGAAAATTACCGGGATGCGACGAGTACGGATGTTTATATCTGCCGCGGCGGGGAAGAGGTGTTCCAGCCGAAGTTTACCTTCCACGGCTACCGCTATATTGAGATCAGCGGTGTGGAGCATGCGCCGGAGCTGGAAGAAGTAGAGAGTCTTCAGTATTCTTCTGTGACGGAATTCCATGGAAGCCTTACGAGTAGCCATAAACTGCTGAATCGGTTTGCCGAGAATGTTTCCTGGTCACAGAAATGCAACTTTATCAACATTCCGACCGACTGCCCGCAGAGAAATGAGCGCATGGGCTGGGCGGGCGATACGCATATTTTCTGCCATACGGCGCTCAACAACAGCAGCCTGAAGAAATTCTATGAGCGGAACCTGCAGGCGATGCGTGATCTGCAGACACCGGAAGGCCAGTACCCGGAGATTGCACCGGTGGGCGGCGGATTCGGCGGCATTACGTATGAGTGTGCGAGTATTTTTATGGCGTGGGAACTGTATGAGCAGTATGGGGATATCCGCACACTGGAGAAATTTTATCCTGGCATGCAGAAATATATGGACTATATGAAGGATAAGGGTCTGCCGGGAACGAAGGTAAATCCGGCGATCGGACCGCTTGGCGACTGGCTGGCACCGGAAGAGACGGATCTGCTGCTTTTATGGAATGCATTCTATTATAAAGAAGCCGATCTGATGAGCCGGATTGCCGGTGCGCTCGGAAGAACAGAGGAGCAGCATCAGTATGAGGCGCTTGCTGCGAAGGTGAAGAAATTCTGGAATGAGACATTTGTACTTCCGGATTCCGGAAAGACCTGCAATGCGGACGGAACGCTGTGTGATACGCAGTGCTCGTATGCAATTGCACTGTCTTATGGTGTGGCAGAAGACAGAAAGAGAATAGGAGAGCATCTGATCCGAAAGACGAGAGCGATCGGCCATACGGTCGGAACGGGATTCTTTGGAACGGGTATTCTGAACCAGATGCTGACCGAGCAGGGCGCTGTGGAGGATGCCTGGAAGATGATGCTGCAGACGGCATTCCCATCGTGGCTGTATCCGGTGACCCAGGGAGCGACGACGATCTGGGAGCACTGGGATTCCTACACGAAGGAAAAAGGCTTCGGCGGACAGAATGCGATGAACTCGTTCAATCATTATTCTCTCGGAAGCGTTCTTTCCTGGCTGTATCACACGGGACTTGGTATCCAGAGAGACGAGACAAAACCGGGTTATCAGCACATTCTGCTGAAACCGCAGCCGGGCCCGCTCGAGTTTATGAAAGGTTCCGTAGACAGCCCGTACGGCGTGATTTCTGCCGGATGGGAGCGGAAAGGTGGCAAAATAGAGTATCAGGTTACGATTCCGGTCAATACAACGGCAACCCTGTTTAAAAACACGCAGGATCCGGCGGATACCGTGGAACTGGGAAGCGGAACGTATACTTTTATGCTGTAAAAAGAAAACCCGAAAGGCTCCGGCAAAGAAATGGGAGACTTTCGGGCGGAAAGAGAAACGCTGTCGGAGAGAAGAGAACTCCGGCAGCGTTTTCTTTGTCATGTTTATTTTTCGGCAGTCATGTGCAGATGACGTTTGATCGCTTCAAAGCTTTCCTGGCTGATGACATGCTCGATGCGGCAGGCATCTTCCGTGGCGGTCTGCTCATCAACACCAAGGCTCATCAGGCCGCGGGAGAGGAGCTGGTGGCGCTCATAGATCATCTCTGCGATCGCGCGTCCGCTGTCGGTCAGGTAGATGTAGCCTTCCGGCGTTACGCGGATCTGCTCTTTTTCTCTTAAGTTTTTCATGGCAACGCTGACACTTGATTTTTTAAAGCCAAGTTCTTCTGCAATATCAACACCGCGTACAACGGGTTTTTTCTGACTTAAGACTAAAATAGTTTCCAAATAATTTTCTGCGGATTCGTTCGTTTTCAGCAAGATGTTCACCTCGTTTTTCTAAATAGCTGAAGATTCATAAATATATATACATATAGAATAGCATATTTTTCGGAATAGGGCAATGATGGTTTTTGATGGTTTTTCTTAATTTCAGAAAAGTTGTAAGATTTCAGAAAAAAAAGACAATGAGGATAGAAGAAGAAAAGCAAGATAAAAGATGACAGGGGGCAAAAAGAGAGGTAAAATAGGAAAAAACAATGAAATTTAGATGGAGGTTAGGACATACCATGGAACAGGTGATAAAGAAAAGACTGCAGCAGGTGATGGATGCGTCCGTTGCAAAAGGAGAGACACCGGGCTGTCTTCTGATGGTGATCAAAGACGGAGAGGAGCAGGTTTATCTGGAGAGCGGATATGCGGATATCGAAGCAAAAAAGCCGGTTTCCCGCGATAATATTTTCCGTCTCTACTCCATGAGCAAGCCGATTACCGCGACGGCCATGATGATTCTGGTAGAGCGCGGAATCGTCGATCTGGCGGATCCGGTCAGCAAGTATCTGCCGGGCTTCCGGAACCCGGTTGTATGTACAGCGGATGGGAAGATAGAAAAAGCGGAGCGGGAGATCCTTCTGGAGGATATTATGAATATGACATCCGGGCTGACGTACGGCGGAACGGATGAGACGGGACGGCAGACCGATGCACTTTTTCAGGAGGTGATCCACGGACTTAAGGAAGAAAACGGCGGAACGATCAGTACAGTAGAATTTGCAAACCGTCTTGGAAAAGTCCCGCTTCTGTATCAGCCGGGCCAGTCCTGGAGTTATGGAACGTCGGCGGATGCCGTAGGTGCGGTGATTGAGGTGGCAAGCGGCATGCGCTTTGGGGATTTTCTGAAAAAAGAAATTTTCGAGCCGCTCGGCATGAACGATACCGATTTCTGGGTTCCGGCAGAAAAGCAGGATCGTCTGGCGAAGGTGTATGACTGCAGGGAGGGACAGCCGTCCGTCTGTTATCTGGACAATAACCTTGGCATTCAGAACGATATGGCGTACCGCCCGGCATATGAGGCAGGCGGAGCAGGCCTTGCATCTACCATCGACGATTATGCGAAATTTACGCAGATGCTGCTGAACGGCGGCACCTACAACGGTGTACAGATTCTCCGTCCGGCGACGGTAAAATTTCTGGGAGGCCACACATTAAGCGCGGTACAGCAGGCAGGCTTTGATAACTGGATCGGTCTGGAAGGATTTTCCTACGGAAATCTGATGCGTGTTCTGGTAGATCCGACGCGTGCGGTAACGCTGGGAAGCAAGGGTGAGTTCGGCTGGGACGGCTGGCTTGGATGCTACATGGAAGTCGTGCCGGAGCAGAATATGACATTTCTGATGATGACCCAGAAAAAAGATGCCGGAACGTACACCCTGTCCCGGAAGATCCGAAATATTATTTTCAGCGAATAACTTTTCATGAGAGTGATTCTCAAGTAAGGCCTTCCGGCCCGTCAGATCAGACGAAAAAAGTGCCGGAAAAGAAACAACTTAACGAATCAGACGGAACATATGAGCAAATTGCTGTAAAACTACGTCGAATTTTGTCTAAAACGGATATTTGCAGTGAGACAGATGTATGCTATTTTAGTGTCAGTCGAAAATGAAGGCGATTTCATTACTACTTTCAGAAAAAACAGCAAAAAAGGGATATCGTGTAAGTTTTTGACCGATTTTGAAGGAAATAAAAGAAAGAATTCAAAATCATGAAAAGAAGACTAAAAAGCAGAAAGGATGCAGAAAATATGATTTCGTTACCGTTAAAGTTTGATGAAGTAGAGAGTGTAGAAGAATTTGTAAATATGGTGAAACGTCTGGATTACGACGTTGACGTAAAAATAGGACGATGCGTCTTTGATGCGAAATCCCTGATGAGTGTCCTGATGATCGCCGGAAACCCGGATGCGGTTGTGGAAGCCCATACGAACGATATCGAAGCATTTAAAAAGAAATTTAAGGATTACCTTCAGTAAGAAAAAAAGTCGGAAAGGCACTGTGTGTAAGATGCATGGTGTCTTTTTTGATGCACGAAAAAGCGGGTGAAGTATCTTGCCGGGGAGACGTGTGCATGGTAAAATAAAGTCTATTGGGATGGAAATAAGAGAATCAAAAGAACGGGCTGATGTAGAAGAAGTTTTTCGTAAAAAAGGAGGCACAAAGTGGAAGAAGAGAAACTGGAAAGAAGCATCAGAAAATCAGAGATTCCCGGACTTACGAGGGAAGAGGAGGAAGCACAGCTTGCGAAGGTGATCGGGATTGCCGAGCAGAATCTGGAACAGGCGAAGGCGGATATCCGGCTGGCGAATGAGGACCTGGCGGATCTGATGGAGACGTACGACGCAAAAGAGGCGGAAGGCCTGGCGCTCTGGAACAACGCGACGGCGAAGCTGAATGCGTACCAGCACGGCATGGCGCGGCTGGAAAAAGCGAGAAAGAAGCCGTATTTCGGGCGGATTGACTTTCAGGATCCGCGGCTTTCGTTTTTAGAGTCCTATTACATCGGGCGCGTCGGCATTTCCGATGAGAAGGCGGAACCGGTTGTGCTGGACTGGCGGGCGCCGATTTCCTCCGTCTATTATGAGAACAGCACCGGGCCGTGCAGCTATACGGTGAGTTCAGAGGGTACTTTTTCGATCGATCTGAAAAGAAAGCGGACGTATGAGATTGAAAATGACCATCTGAAAGACTTTTTTGATTCCGATGTGGTAGCGAACGATGAATTGCTGACAAAGTATCTGGCGAAGAACAAAAAAGCGGTGCTCGGTGAGATCATTGCGACGATCCAGCAGGAGCAGAACCTCATTATCCGCAGATCCCCGAAGACGAATCTGATCGTACAGGGCGTGGCTGGCTCCGGAAAGACGACGGTGGCGATGCACCGGATTTCGTACATCCTCTATAATTACGAGGAGGACTTCCGGCCGGAGGATTTCTATATCATTGGAAGCAACCGCATTCTGCTGAACTACATTACCAGCGTTCTGCCGGAACTCGATGTATACGGCATCCGTCAGATGACGATGGAGCAGCTTTTCATCCGGCTTCTGTATGAGGACTGGGACGAAGAAAAGTACATGGTACACACCATCGACCGCGCGGATGAGAAAAACAGCATAAAGGGCGGAAGCGGCTGGTTTTTCGATCTGGAAAATTTCTGCCGTACGTACGAGGCAGAGCAGATTCCGCGGGAGCCGGTGCGGCTGGAAAAAACGGGAACATTGCTTCTGAACGCCGAGTATATTGATAACTATTGCAGGGAGCAGTCCACACTTTCCATGGAAGGAAAGATGTGCATGCTGAACGAGATCCTGCTGGCAAAATTTGAGAATGAGGTTTCGGGAAAAGAAGTGACGTTTCCGGCGCGCGAAAAAAAGGCGCTGAAGCGGAAATACGAGAAATATTTTGGAGATGGAAAATGGCGGGGATCCATTTTTGATCTCTATTTACAGTTTCTGGAGCAGCAGGCGGAGAAAGGAAAAGCGGTGGAAGTGCCGGAAAACTCCTTTGATGTCTATGATCTGGCGGCGCTGGCATACCTCTATAAGCGGATCAAGGAAAACGATCCCGTGCGCGAGGCGAGCCATGTGGTCATCGACGAGGCGCAGGATTTCGGGATGATGGCGTACCAGGTGCTTCATTACTGTCTGCGTGACTGTACGTATACCATTATGGGAGATACGTCGCAGAATATCCATTTTTTCTACGGCCTGAACGACTGGGAGGAGCTGAAAAAGCTGATTCTGACCGGTACGTACGATGCGTTCGGCGTTCTGCGGAAGAGTTACCGGAATACGGTGGAGATCTCCGATTTTGCAAATGAAATCCTGCGGCACGGGGATTTTGCAATTTATCCGGTGGAGCCGGTGCTGCGGCATGGAACGGCGGTGCGGAAAGAAGCATTTGACGATGAAGCGGCGCTGCTCGCCGCGGGTGTTCAGACAATCAAGACATGGCAGGCGCAGGGATATGAGACGATTGCCGTTGTATGCCGTGATGAGGCAGAAGCGGCGGATACGGCGCGGAAGCTGAAACAATACGTGCCGGTTGTGGAGGAGGATCTCGAGACGGCAGAGTTCGGCGAGGGCGTGATGGTGCTCCCGGTGGCATATACGAAAGGTCTTGAGTTCGATGCGGTGCTGCTTCTTGATCCGACGGAAGAAAAATATCCTGAAAATGACGGGCAGGTGAAGCTGCTTTACGTGGCGGCGACGCGGGCACTGCATGAGCTGGCGGTGCTGTATACAGGAGAACTGACGGGAATCCTTGCCAAAGAAGCGCCGAAAGGCCGTCACAATCAGGAATTTGCCATGGAGACGCTGACGAAGGCGAAAGAGTATGAGAAGGTTTCGCTGACGCAGAAGGAGGCGCGTGAGGAGAACCGCGCGATCGGCATTCAGGAGATGGACGAGCGGAACAGCCATGGACCGAAACGGATTGTGATCAAGCCGGAGCAGAGGCCGGGAATGGCGCCTGGAAATACAAGCACGACCGGAACAGCGGTGATGGCAAAAGGCAGTACGGCAACGCGGAGGGGTGCGGCAGAAACGGGAGAAGAAATTGCCGCAAAGACAATGCAGCAGCGTGCACCGGAAGGGGTGTCATCTATTTTTGCTGGTGCGGCTTATCATGGAAAGGCAGGCGGCAAAGCGCCGGGAAGCAGACGGAGTGCAGGAACACAGACAGAAATGCAATATGGAACGGGCACGGCCGGAGTGCAGAGTGCAAAAAGACCGGGCGGAGCAGGTATGGTACCAGGAGAAGCCGAGAAGACGGAGCGCCTGAATACCTCACCTTACGCTTTCGGTGCAATCCCGGAAAACGAGCTGCTGCGCATCAAGGGCCATTCGAAGATCAAGTGTGCGGTGAAATGGGCGAAGAAAGGAAAATCGGCGGTTGAGATTGCCAGCATGTACGGCATCTTACGCATCACCCCGATCACGCCGGAGGTGATCCGCATCAGTTTCGTAAAGGGTGTGACCGCAAAAGTGCAGGACACGTACTGGAAGCCGAAGGCAGATACCGCGTTTCCGTGGAGTGCGAAAGAATCGAAGACGGCGGTGCTGGTCGAGACGGAAAAGCTGCGCGTCATGGTAGAAAAAAAGGACGGCGCGGTGCAGTTCCTGACGCCGGACAACAAACCAATCCTTTCCGAGAAGCGTGACGAGCCGCGCATGATCGACGGCGGCATGACATGGATGTTCTTCGACTGGAGCGGTTCCGAAAAGCTGAAAGCAAAAGGCATTCTTTCGACCGAGTGGCTGGATCTGACCGCGAAGGCGCGCTACGTCTCTTTTGGCGGAAAGCAGGCGCGGATGCCGCTGCTTGTTTCGAACCGCGGCTACGGCATTGCGGCCGCCGCGTCCCGGACGGCACTGCTGTGCAATGTACGGACGTTTGGAACGTATCTTCACACCGCAGGGGACGGACAGATTGATTATTACTTCATTCTCGGAAAAGACCGGGAGGAAATTGTAAAACAGTATAAAGAGCTATAAAAGGAGCAGACATTTTATGAAAACTCTGGTAATTGCAGAAAAACCATCCGTGGCACGCGACATTGCGCGCGTACTGGGGTGCAGCAAAAAAGAAAACGGAGCGCTGGCGGGAAACAAGTATATCGTTACCTGGGCGCTCGGCCATCTGGTGACGTTAAAAGATCCGGAAGACTATGACAAAAAGTATAAGGAATGGAATATGGCAGTTCTGCCGATGATGCCGGAAAAACTGCAGATCAAGGTCATTCCGCAGACGGGAAAACAGTACCATGCGGTGGCGACACAGCTTGCGCGGAAGGACGTGAATGAGATTGTCATTGCAACCGATGCCGGACGCGAGGGTGAGCTGGTGGCGCGGTGGATTCTCGACAAGGCACATAACCAGAAGCCGTGTAAGCGTCTCTGGATTTCCTCTGTGACGGACAAGGCGATCCGTGAGGGTTTTGCCAATCTGAAGGATGCGAAAGAGTACGACAATCTCTACCGCGCTGCCGTTTCCCGTGCCGAGGCGGACTGGCTCGTCGGCATCAATGCGACGCGGGCGCTGACCTGTAAATACAATGCACAGCTTTCCTGCGGCCGTGTGCAGACGCCGACACTTGCCATGATCGCACAGCGCGAGCAGGAAATCCGTGAATTTGTCCCGAAACCGTATTACACGGTGACGGCCGCGGCGGGCGGTGTGGTCTACACCTGGAAAGATGAAAAATCGGGCGGTACAAGAATCTCTGATCCGGAAAAGGCAAAGCAGATCGCAGAGAAGGCAAAACGGTATCCGCTTGTCTTACAGAACGTAGAAAAGAAGAAAAAGCAGAAAGAAGCGCCATTGCTCTACGATCTGACGGAGCTGCAGCGCGATGCGAGCGCACGGTTCGGCTATTCGGCAAAACAGACGCTGAATCTGATGCAGAGCCTCTATGAGACCCATAAAGTCCTTACGTATCCGCGGACAGATTCACGGTATCTGACGAAAGATATCGTGCCGACGTTAAAAGAGCGGCTGGATGCGGTCAGCATCGGCCCGTACAAAGCACTGGCCCAGCAGGCGAAGCGCAGTCCGCTGAACGGAAAGCTCTCCTTTGTCAATGATGCGAAGGTTTCCGATCACCATGCCATTATCCCGACAGAGCAGTACGTGCAGTTATCCGCACTCTCGAACGAGGAGCGCCGCATTTATGATCTTGTTGTGCGCCGTTTTCTTGCGGTACTGTTGCCGCCGTGTGTATATGAAGAGACGGTGATCCAGGCTTCCATCGAAAAGGAATGCTTTACTGCGCGCGGAAAGCGCATGGTCGAGAAAGGCTGGCAGGAGGCGTACGAGGATAACCGGTACGACGAAGAGGATGAGGCGAAAGAAGAGGTGCGGGAGCAGAATCTGCCGCTTCTGGAGGCAGGCATGAAGATCGGGCAGCCGAAGATCAGTCTCCGCGAAGGAAAGACAAAACCTCCGGCACGCTTCACGGAAGGCACGCTGCTCTCCGCGATGGAAAATCCGGTCCGCTACATGGAAAACCGCGACAGCAGCCTGGTAAAAACGATCGGTGAGGCGGGCGGCCTTGGAACGGTTGCGACCCGTGCGGATATCATCGAGAAGCTGTTCCGCAGCTTTCTGCTGGAGAAAAAAGGCAATGAGATCTATCTGACCTCGAAAGCACGCCAGCTTCTGAAGCTGGTTCCGGCGGATTTGAAAAAGCCGGAGCTGACGGCAAGCTGGGAGATGCAGTTAAACGACATTGCAAAGGGAAAGAAGCGGCGCGATGTGTTTATGAATGAGATCCGCAGCTACACGGTGGAACTGATCGATGAGATCAAGACGGAAGAGGGAACGTTCCGCCACGATAACCTGACGAACAAGAAGTGCCCGAACTGCGGAAAACGGCTGCTTGCGGTGAATGGAAAGAACGCAAAACTGCTCGTCTGCCAGGACAGAGAGTGCGGCTACCGCGAGACGGTTTCCCGCACGACGAATGCGAGATGCCCGGTCTGCCATAAGCGCATGGAGATGATCGGAAAGGGCGAGGATGCGACGTTTGTCTGCGCCTGCGGCCACAAAGAGCGCATGACAAAATTCCAAGAGCGCCGCAAAAAAGAGGGCGGCGGCGTGACGAAGCGCGATGTGGCAGCTTATATGAAGAAACAGAAAAAAGAGGCAGAAGAGCCGGTGAACAATGCGTTTGCCGCGGCATTAAAAGGAATTAAATTATAAAAAAGGGAGCGAGTTCTGCCGAAAATCAAAAAACGGCGGAACCCGCTTTTTTTGTTAAAATCGTTGAGGAAAAGGTCAAAAAAAGTGATTGTTTTATGCAGAGTTATGCCGTAAAATAGAAACAAATGATATAAGAAACAGGAAAATTCTGAAAATAACAACAGGGAGGTTTTTCAATGAAACAGACAGATCTGGAAAAACTGCTGGCGGATATGTCGCTGAAAGAGAAAGTAGATCAGATGCTTCAGTTAAGCGGAGCATTTTACCTCGGGGATGAAAACAGCGTCCTGACCGGCCCGGCAAATGACATGGGAATCGGAAAAGAGGACCTGGAGATGGCCGGTTCCATTCTCGGTGCAGCCGGTGCCGATACGATGAAAAAACTGCAGGATGACTACATGGCAAAACAGCCGCATCACATCCCGATGCTGTTCATGATGGATGTCATTCACGGCATGAAGACCATTTTCCCGGCGCCGCTGGCGCAGGGAGCAACTTTTGATCCGGAGCTCTCCGGCGAGTGCGCGTCTGCAGCCGCAAAAGAAGCATCCGCGGCCGGACTTCACGTTACCTTTTCTCCGATGGTTGACCTTGTGCGCGATGCGAGATGGGGCCGCGTTGTGGAATCCACAGGCGAAGATCCGTACCTGAACAGCCGCTTTTCCGAGGCGATCGTAAAAGGCTTCCAGGGCGATGATTTAAAAACACCGGGAAAAGTTGCCTCCTGCATCAAACACTTTGCAGGCTACGGCGGAGCAGTCGCAGGAAGAGATTACAACACCGTAGAGCTCTCAGAGCATACCTTCCGTGAATTCTATCTTCCGGCATACAAAGCAGGCATCGATGCGGGCGCAGCGATGGTGATGACATCATTCAACACGATCAACGGCGTTCCGGCGAGCACCAACAAATGGCTGATGCGCGATATCCTGCGCGGCGAGATGGGATTTGACGGCGTGCTGATTTCTGACTTTGCAGCCATTCTGGAAACCGTTGCCCACAGAAGCTCGAAAGATGCCGCCGATGCAGCGAAAAAAGCGCTGGAGGCAGGCGTGGATATTGATATGATGACATCCGTTTACGCCGCAAACCTCTGCCGTCTCGTAGAAGAAGGTGAAGTGGACGAGCATCTGATTGACGAGTGCTGCCTGCGGATTCTGGAGCTGAAAAACAAACTGGGACTGTTTGAAAATCCATATAAAGATGCGGATGCCGAGAAAGAGAAAGCATACAGCCTCTGCCCGGAGCATCGTACACTGGCGAAAAAAGCAGCGGAGGAATCCTTCGTCCTGCTGAAAAATGACGGTGTACTGCCGCTCGACACTGCGAAAAAGATCGCATTTGTCGGCCCGTATACCAACAATCATGAAATCAAGAGCAGCTGGTCCTTCACCGGCGACAGCAAGGACTGCGTGACGATTCAGGAAGCAGCCGAGAAAGTATTCGACGCATCACGCACCACGTATGCAGAAGGATGCCCGGTTATCGGAAACGATGTGGAGCTGATCGGATTTACCGAGACGACACCGAAAAAATACAGTGAGGAAGAGCTTGCTGCCATGGAGCAGAGCGCACTACAGGCAGCAAAAGAGGCCGATCTCGTGGTAATGCCGATGGGTGAGCATTATCTGCAGAGCGGCGAGGCGACCAGCCGTGCCATGATCGATGTGCCGGAAATCCAGATGGAGCTGTTCCACAAAGTGCTGGCCGTCAACCCGAATGTGGTTGTCGTTCTGTTCAACGGCCGCCCGCTGGATCTGCGGGAAATCAGCGCTAAAGCAAAAGCCATTCTCGAGGTATGGTTCCCGGGAACCGAGGGCGGAAGCGCTGTTGTGGATGTTCTGACCGGAAAGAAAAATCCGTCCGGCCATCTGCCGATGAGCTTCCCGTACTGCGTGGGCCAGGCGCCGGTCAGCTACAACGAGTATTCCACCGGAAGACCGAATCTGCCGGGCATGAAAGAGCGGTTCCGCTCCAAATATCTCGATATTCCGAACGCACCGCTGTATCCGTTTGGTTACGGACTTTCCTATACCACGTTTGATATTTCCGCGGTAACACTGGATCAGAACGAGATGGATAAAAACGGCAGAATTGCAGCGCATGTGACCGTGAAAAATACAGGTGATACGGCTGGCTGTGATGTTGTACAGCTGTACATCCGTGATGATTATTCCGATGTGGTTCGTCCGGTGCGAGAGCTGAAAGGCTTCCGAAGAGTAGAGCTTGCTCCGGGCAAAGAGCAGGAAGTGACCTTCTATATTACCGAAGAAGATCTGCGCTACTACCGTCTCGACGGAACCTTTGGAAGCGAGCCTGGAACGTTTACCGTATTTGTCGGTGACAGCAGCACGACGGAAAACAGTGCGGTATTTACACTGAAATAAATGCAGCAGGAAAAAGGAGAAAACTTATGGAGAAAACAACGAAAAACGGAATCCACCGCATCACACAGGCAGGCGGAAAAACGATTGCCTGGGCGGAGGAGTCCGGTGTAAAGGTATTGGAAAAAGATGGATATTACTTTAAAGATCTTGCAAAAACTGGCGAACTGCTGCCGTACGAGGACTGGCGTCTTTCCGATGAGGAGAGAGCGGCAGACCTTGCGGGTCGTCTTTCGATTGAAGAGATTGCAGGCCTTATGCTGTACTCGCCGCACCAGGCGGTACCGCCGATGCCGGGCGGACCATTCCAGGGAACGTTTGACGGAAAAACGTATCTCGAATCCGGCAAAGAGCCGTATGCCATTTCTGACCAGCAGAAGGAATTTCTGGAGGACGAACACATCCGTCATATTCTGCTGACGAATGTAGAAAGCCCGGAGATTTCCGCAAAATGGAGCAATGAGCTGCAGAAACGGGCAGAGACACTGCCGTATGGTATTCCGATCAACCTCTCCTCTGATCCGCGGAATGGAGCAAAGGATTCCGGCGCAGAGTTCAAGAGCGGCGGAAGCGAGATCAGCAAATGGCCGGAGGGTGTCGGCTTTGCAGCATGCTTCGATCCGGAAGTAGCCGGACAGTTTGCAAAGGATGCCTCCCGTGAATACCGGGCACTCGGCATCACAACGGCACTCGGACCGCAGATCGACCTCTGCACCGAGCCGAGATGGATGCGCTTTGTCGATACGTTAGGCGAAGAAGTGGAGATGTCCAAAAAGCTTACCCAAGCGTACTGTGACGGTATGCAGACAACGGAAGGGGAAGCAGACGGCTGGGGAAAAGACAGCGTCAACACGATGGTCAAACACTGGCCGGGCGGCGGCACCGGAGAGGCCGGACGCGATGCACACTATGCATTCGGACAGTTTGCCGTTTATCCGACCGGAAATTTTGAGGAGCATTTAAAACCGTTTACCGAGGCAGCCTTCCACCTGGACGGACCGACCGACTGCGCATCCGCGGTTATGCCGTACTACACCGTATCCTACGGCGTGGACAAGAAAAACGGCAAGAACGTCGGAAACTCCTACAGCGAGTACCTGATCAAGGATCTGCTGCGCGGAAAATATGAATTTAAAGGCATTGTCTGCACCGACTGGGGCATCACCCAGGATCCGGAGAAGACGATTGAGGGATTTGGAAGCCGCTGCTACGGCGTGCAGGATATGACCGAGGCAGAACGGTGTCTGCTGGCGATCACAAACGGCGTTGACCAGTTCGGCGGAAACAGCGAGTCCGGTCCGATTGTCGAGGCGTATAAGATCGGCTGTGAGAAATACGGCGAGAAAGCGATGCGTGAGCGCATGGAGCTGTCCGCCAAACGTCTTCTGATCAACATTTTCCACTGCGGCTTGTTTGAGGACCCGTATCTTGATCCGGAAGAATCCGCAAAGATTGTAGGATGCGAAGAGTTCTGCCGCCATGGCTATGAGGCACAGCAGAAATCCATCGTCCTGCTGAAAAACAGTGCGAAACGCGCACCGGAAGGACAGAAGGGTGTGCTTCCGCTGAAGAAAGGTTTGAAGGTTTATATTCCGGAGAGAAAGATCGGACCGTCCAAAGCGTTCTTCCGCATCGATCTGCCGGCAAAAACCGAAGATCCGCTGCCGGATGGACTGCCGTCCAAGTACGGTACACGCGTATCATCACCGGAGGAGGCCGATGTGGCGCTGGTATTTGTCGAAAGCCCGGCATGCAACCCGTATTCCACCGAAGATCTTGCGAACGGCGGCAACGGCTATCTGCCGATTACACTGCAGTACCGCCCGTATACGGCGAAAAAAGCGCGTGAGGTGAGCATTGCCGGCGGTGATTTCCGCGAGAATTTCACGAACCGCAGCTATTTTGGAAAGACAAACACTGCCTACAACGAGGCTGATCTCGACAATATTCTCGAATGCCGCCGCGCGATGGGCGACAAGCCGGTGATCGTCTGCGCAACCGTCAACAACCCGATGGTGATGCATGAATTTGAAGCCGAAGCCGATGCGATCGTCGCAGAGTTCGGTGTTTCGAGAGCCGCTGTGCTCGACGTTGTCTTCGGCGGTTACAACCCGACCGGCCGTCTGCCGATCCAGATGCCGAAGGATATGGATGCGGTTGAGGAGCAGAGCGAGGACCGTGCGTTGGATATGGAAACCTATATTGACAGCGAAGGACATAACTATGACTACGGTTATGGCATGAATTACGAAGGCGTTCTTCCTGCATGGAAAAAGTAAAAGAATAACAGAAAACCTGATCGGCACCGGGACCGCGTGTGTTTCGGTGCCGATATTGGAAACAAAAGACAGAATAAGGAGGACTTAAAAAGAGATGATTGTTCCAAAATATTTCGAAGATTTCGATCACCTGCATGTGAATACCATGCCGAACCGTGCCTACTACATTCCGGCATCCCGCCGCATGGAGGATCTGGTGGAGAACCGGGAGGCGTCGGACCGCTTTTTCCTGCTTTCCGGCGACTGGAAATTTCGCTATTTTACCAGTGTTTACGATGTAAAAGAGGAGTTTTTCGCAGAAGGATACGACACTTCTGCATTCGAGACGATTCCGGTGCCGTCCGTCTGGCAGAATTATGGCCATGACCACCATCAGTATACGAACGTCCGCTACCCGTTCCCGGTGGATCCGCCGTATGTGCCGTATGAGAACCCGTGCGGTGCGTACGTGAGAACGTTCGAGTGGAAAAAACAGGAGGAAGCACCGAGGGCATTCCTGAATTTTGAGGGCGTGGATTCCTGTTTCTACGTGTGGATGAACGGCAGCTTCGTCGGCTACAGCCAGGTGTCTCATTCTACGAGTGAATTTGATGTAACAGACTTCTTAAAAGATGGCACCAACACCATCGCCGTACTGGTGCTGAAATGGTGCGATGGAAGCTATCTCGAGGATCAGGACAAATTTCGCATGAGCGGCATTTTCCGCGATGTCTATCTGCTTGCAAGACCAGAAAAAGGCATCCGCGATTACTTTGTAAAGGCAGCGCCGGATGCATCGTACCAGAATGGAGAAGTTTCGATTGCGATTACCTGGAATGACGGGGAACCGCAGGAAGGAACGGCAAAGCTGTTTGATGCAGAAAATCATCTTGTGGCAGAGGCAGCGTTTGACGGCGATACGGTTCAGATGCATGTAAAAGATGCACATCTGTGGAATGCCGAGGAGCCGTATCTGTATACGCTGGTGCTGGAGACGGCGGGTGAGGTGATCAATGATCATGTCGGCATCCGTGAGATCCACGCGAAGGACGGTGTGCTGTACCTGAACGGCGTGAAGATCAAATTCCACGGAACAAACCGCCACGACAGCGATCCGGTGACGGGATTTGCAATCAGCCTTGCACAGATCAAAAAAGATCTGAAGGTAATGAAAGAGCACAACATCAATGCGATCCGGACCAGCCATTACCCGAATGCGCCGTACTGTTATCAGCTTTATGACCGTCTCGGTTTTTATGTCATCGATGAGGCGGACAATGAGAGTCACGGCACAGAGGAAATTTATGCGAATTACACGAGCTGGGAAGAGTATGCGAAGAACTGGAATAAACTAATTGCGAACAATCCGGTATTTACCGAGGCAACCGTAGACCGCACACAGCGTTGCGTAGAGCGCGATAAAAACCGCCCGAGCGTTGTCATCTGGTCGATGGGAAATGAGTGCGCATACGGCTGTACCTTCGAGGCGGCCTTAAAGTGGACGAAGGAATTTGATCCGACGCGTCTGACGCACTATGAGTCGGCACGGTATGTGGATGATCCGAAGAAATACGATTACAGCAACCTCGACCTCTACAGCCGCATGTATCCATCACTCGAGGAGATCAAAAAAGAGCTGGTGGAGTACGGGGATAAGCCGTATATCATGTGCGAATACTGCCATGCGATGGGCAACGGCCCGGGAGATCTTGAAGATTACTTTGAACTGATCCACAGCGAGGAGAAGATGTGCGGCGGCTTTATCTGGGAGTGGTGCGACCACGCGATTGATATGGGAAAAACGATCGAGGGAAAGAAGATGTACGCGTACGGCGGCGACCACAACGAGTATCCGCACGACGGCAACTTCTGCATGGACGGACTTGTTTATCCGGACCGCACACCGCATACGGGTCTGATGGAATTTAAAAACGTGTATCGTCCGGTGCGCGTGACGGGATATGATGCCGAAAAGGGTACACTGACCATCAAAAACTATATGAATTTTGTGAATCTGAAAGATTACGCTGTGCTCGGCTATGAAGTGCTTGTGGACGGTGAAGTGACGGAGAGCGGCAAGATTACAGATGAAGCACTGCTGGAGCTTGCGGCAGGCTGTGAGAAGACGATTCCGCTTGCCATTTCCGTGTCGGAGCAGGGAAAATGTGCGCTGAAGGTTACCTGGTATCAGAAACAGGCCACTGAGGTGCTGCCGGAGCAGTTCGAACTGGGATTTGAAGAAGTTCCGGTGAAAACGAAAGATAATCAGAACCAGAAGGCAAAAGAGATGATGAAGCGCCCGGATGGAACGGCTTCGTTTGGATGGAAAGAGGACGATCATTATCTGACGGTATCGACGGAACAGTTCAGCTATACCTATAATAAGTTCACCGGCCTGTTCGAGGAAATGTGCTATGCCAACCAGAATCTGCTCGACCGCCCGATGGAGCTGAACATCTGGCGTGCGCCGACAGACAATGACCGCAATATCAAGAATACCTGGATGCGTGCTCAGTATGACCGCACCGTGACGCGGGCGTATGAGACAACGGCAAAAGAAGAAAACGGCTGCGTGGAGATCGAGACAAGCTATTCGATTTCGTCGCCGGCTCTGCAGCGGATCCTTGCAGGTGTGATCAAATGGACAATTTATAGCGACGGAACGACCGATGTCCATGTAGAAGCAAAGAAAGACCCGGTATTCTCGGTTCTGCCGCGTTTTGGCCTGCGCCTGTTCCTGCCGAAATCGTTTGCAAAACTGACCTACTGCGGTCTCGGTCCGGTGGAGAGCTACGTGGATAAGCACCAGGCAAGCTATCACGGCGTTTTCCACAGCACACCGGCAGAACAGCAGGAAGACTATATCCGCCCGCAGGAGAACGGCAGCCACTACGACTGCGATTATGCAAGTCTTGCCAGTGATCGTGCGGTATTGACGGCAGTGGGCGAGAAAACCTTCTCATTCCAGGCATCTATTTACACGCAGGAGGAGCTGACCGCGAAAGCCCACAACTATGAGCTTCGGCCGTGCGGAAGCACTGTTTTCTGCATCGACTACCGCCAGGCCGGGATCGGATCGGCAAGCTGCGGACCGATGCTGCTGGAAAAATATCAGCTGAAAGAAACCGAAATCAGCTTCGATGTGCGGCTGAAACCGGAACTGCTGTAAAGTGTAGAATTTGAAAAATAAGAAAAGCGCTGTGCCCTCTCTCTGAAAGGTGAGGGAACGGCGCCTTTTTATATGATGTACAAAAAAAGTCTTGATAAACCTATTGAATTATCCTGGGCAAAAGTCTTTGCTGATGAAATATTTCCTGCCATTGATGAAAAGCGTTTTTCTGTCTTATACAGCGATAAGGCATCCAGACCGAATACTCCGGTCAACGTGATTGTTAGTGCGCTCATTATCAAAGAGCTTTTTGATTATTCCGATGACGAGATGGTCGAAAATCTTATGCTGGATTTTCGAATTCAGTACGCACTGCACACAACAAGTTTTGAAGAACAGCCTTTGAGTGACAAGACCTTAAGCCGTTTCCGCAAGAGGTGCTATGATTATGAAACACTTCACAACAAGGATCTTTACCATGATTGTGTGAAAGATTTAAGTGCTTCCATTGCAAAACTGATGGGAATCAGCGGTAAAGTCAGACGTATGGATTCCATGATGATCGAATCCAACGTCCGCAGGCTCAGCCGAATGGAACTGATATACACCTGCATTGCAAAGCTGGCGATGTATGTGAATAAAATCAATGGTTCCGTTCTGTCTGGCAATTTAAAACATTATATCGATCCTAACGATTTCAACAGAGTGATGTATCATCAGCGCAGTACCGATGCAGATGAGCGCATGAAGCAGCTCTTAACGGATGCGGATAAACTTCTTGCCCTGTGTGAGTCTGATTACAATGATCGAATCCAACGTCCGCAGGCTCAGCCGAATGGAACTGATATACACCTGCATTGTAAAGCTGGCGATGTATGTGAATAAAATCAATGGTTCCGTTCTGTCTGACGATTTAAAACATTATATCGATCCTAACGATTTTAACAGAGTGATTTATCATCAGCGCAGTACCGATGCAGATGAGCGCATGAAGCAACTCTTAACGGATGCGGATAAACTTCTTGCCCTGTGTGAGTCTGATTACAATGATTCAACAGAGTATGATCTGTTTGTCAGATGCCTGTCAGAACAGACCATTGTTGAAAATGAAAACCGAAGACTCCGCACGAAAGAAGACGGCGGCATGAAATCAACCATGCTGCAGAATCCTTCTGACCCTGAAGCGACATTCCGGAATAAAGCAGGAAAAGAGCATCGAGGATATGCTGCTAATCTTGAAGAATCCGTTGGAGCCAATGGTTCTGTTGTAACAGAGTACCAGTATGAGCAAAACAACCATAGTGACAGTCAGTTTATCCAGGAGCACCTTGCGCAGATGGATAACCAGGAAGAACGGACTGTTATAGTCACGGATGGAGCATATAGTGGAACAGAAAACACACAACTTGCAGCTCATAAAAACGTAGAACTGATTACCACAAGTCTGACGGGGAAACCGGCTCCGGATATCCTTGCTGATTTTGAATTCAACGAAGAGGGAACAAAAGTCCTCCGATGTCCAGCCGGCCATGCACCGAAAAGCTGTTCTTATATGAAACCAAGCAATCAGTGTGCCGTTTCCTCTCTGCATGAGCAGTGTGCCAACTGTCCGTAGCAGGATCAATGCAAGCCGAAGATCTTTAAGAAGGTTGCAAAAATAGTAACATCCAAAGCAGCGCATGAACGTGCGAAAATCCAACGGAACATGAATAGCAAAGAATTCAAAAATTATACAAGGCTGCGTAATGGAGTGGAAACTGTTCCATCGAATATACGCAAGAATTACCACTTGGAAAAGATACCTCGTGGGAAACGGCGGGGCAAGTTCTTTTTCGGTTCCAAGATAGCAGCATTGAATTTCAGAAAACTCTTCAACTATGTGAAGGGTTTAGGACATTACGCTCAAAATCCGGTACTTGTATAAAATCAAGGAAGGGAATACCAGCGTATATCCGAAGAAATCCGGTATTACACTACAAAATATGAATTTTTCAAGGTGCTATAGAAATAGAGGACAAAGTTATTTATGGTTTTGACCC
>NZ_QUJD01000026.1:1750-32174 GCF_003480555.1 Blautia sp. AM29-29 | reverse complement strand
GATAAATTTCTACTGGCAGGAAAAATTTATATTTTTTCAATTGTCTACTTGACAGGGAGCGGTTCATCATTCAGTGCGACAGCCCCTTTTTTCGCATTATTTTTTCAGGAGTGCTGCTGAATGCTCTTCAGTTAAAATAACTCCGCAATCGCCGCGATCTTCTCACAGTTTTCCGGCAGCGGGTCGTTTATTTTCGGTGACTGGCGCGTTGCCACGTAACGGCTTGCAATTCCGGCAGAGGCTGCACCGTGGCAGTCAGCGATATCGTCATTTCCTGTCATCAGGCATTCTGCCGGATCGAGGTGATACTGCTTCAGCAGCATCTCATAAAACGCCGGATCCGGTTTTTTCACACCGGCATCCGATGAGAGCAGGATTCCATCAAAGTATTTCGTAAGGCCGAGCAGGGAAATTTCCGGCGCGGTGAAAAGCGCCTGTGCGTTGGACAGCAGAAAAACCTTCTTTCCTGCGTCTTTTAAACGCTGCAGCATTTCCGGCACGCCGGGGAACAGTTTCAGTTCTTCTATCGAAATCGCACGGAACATTTTCGCCAGATCTGCAATTTCTTTTTCCGTTACCGAAACAGCTTGATCCTCAAACAGTTGCCGGAACACATCCGCAATGTCGATTTCCGGTACATGGCTGCCGCGGCATTCCATTTTAAGCGCAGCTTCCTGCTCTTTGATTTTTGTCTCATACGCCATCCGGAGTTCTTTCGGCTCATAGGCGGCCCCTTTCATGCCGAAGAACAGGCTCATTTTTTTCCAGAGATACGCTTTCTTTTCATTCGTATGTATATCTACCAGAGTTCCATATAAATCAAAAATATAATTCTGATACATCCTTCATCATCCTTTCTTACGGAAAGTTTTCCACACGACACGTATTCTACCAGACTTTTCTCCACAATTCCATGTCTTTTTTCCAGACTTCCTATCTTTTTTTCTCCACCCAGACTGTCCATCAAACCAGATCGTTGAAACCTGTTTTGTCTTGCTCTCTGTAAGAAAGAATCCTGCCCGGAGGGCTTTTTACTTTATCGGAAAATTCAACGAAGTTTCCGGTAACGTAAAAAAATTCCCCCGTACAGATTTTGTCCGCAACAGGGGAATTCATTACATCTCACAGTTTCCTGCGAATTGTAATCTTTGATTTACTTTCTCGCATCCAGCATTTCTTTCACCAGACGAATATACTCCGGTGTTGTTCCGCAGCAGCCGCCGACAATGCCTGCACCCGCGTCTACCAGAATGTTCATATATCTTGCAAACGTCGGCGCATCCATGCTGTAGATTGCCTCACCGGTCGGCGTAATTTTCGGCAGGCCGGCATTCGGTTTTACGATAACCGGTACTCTTGCCACTTTTTTCATGGAATTTACGACTGCCTCAAGCTGATCCGGTCCGACCGAGCAGTTCAGTCCTACGGCGGATGCTCCCATTTCCTGCAGTGTCTCAACTGCTTCCACAGCGTTTCCGCCGAACAGGGCAGAACCGTCTGCTTCCAGCGTCAGAGAACACATAATCGGCAGATCGCAGACAGAAAGTGCAGCATCCATAAAGACACACGTTTCGTCTACGCTCAGCATCGTCTCCGCTACCAGAAGATCAACGCCCGCATTTGCTACCGCTGTTACCTGCTCTGTGTAGGATTCCAGCAGCTCTTCATAAGAGAGATCGCCTTTTGGCTGCAGCATTCTTCCCGGTGTGGAAAAATCTCCCGCAATCAGCGCACCTGTTCCGGCAAGCGCTTTTTTCGAAATGTCCACCAGGCGTGCATTCAGCTCCTCCACCTCGTTTTCTCTTCCATAATCCGCTAATTTCAATCTGTTTGCACCAAAGGTCGGCGCATAGACAATCTGGCTTCCCGCCTCCACGTAAGCCTTCTGTAAATTTGCCAGAATATCAGGATGCTCCAGAACCCAAAGTTCTGTACTGACTCCTTTTGGCATTCCCGCTTTTGTCAGATTTGATCCGGTTGCGCCATCCAATAAAATGACACCTGCTCCGGCAAGCTGTTCAAATTCTTCTCTTGTCATTTTCTTTTCTCCATTCTGCCCGAGTTCCCTGCAGCACATGTCCGCGTATACTGACAAATCCCGGCTGTTTTTTTCTGAACCTGCCGCGCTTTTCGCGTCAAATTCATGTTCAGTATAGCATTGTATTGTTTTCCCGACAAGTAGAAAAGAGGTATCCGTTTTGGATACCCCTTCGTCTGTTTCTGTTCACGAATGTTCAGCAAACCCCGACATTCTCAATCATGATGCGCGCCTGAATGATGTGTCTCCGAATGATGCGTCTCCGAATGATGTGTCCTGCCCGAGCTGTTCCCTCCACCGGATGTGGTATTTTTCGGTGACCCCGGAGACAAATTTGTTCCCTGGTTCACACGGGTTGCTTTCTGTCCATTTTCCACCTGCGAGGATGCCGATACCGTTGAAACACCCGAATCGGAACTGTTTTCCGTTGCAGCATTTTTTCCACACGCAACGAAAGCCAATACTGCTGTACCGACAAGTACGGAAATTACTGCCTTCTTCATTTCTCCACCTTCTTTCCTGGTACATCGTTTTCGCCTGAACATTAGAGCGTGTCCGAAAAATTATTTCCGCAATTTGTGAGATACACTCTGGTTGTAATTTCATTTTAAATAAACTTCTTACTATTGTCAATTTATTCTACAAATTCCCTATTATTTTCTTTTTTTTGTTCCAAAATATTTTCAGACACAAACAGCAGCCGGACCCCTCTCCCGGATCCGGCTGCCGTTTGTCCTGTATCGTATGCTTTTATTCTGCAGTGCTTGAAGACGTCGAAGCAGTGCCTGTGCTGCTTGTCGATGTCGTTTCGGTACTGCCTGATGTCGTGCTGTCAGACGTTGTACTATCCGTTGCTGTACTGTCCGTTGCTGTACTGTCCGTTGTTGTGCTGTCGGTTGTGGTTCCATCTGTGGAATCTGTAGAAGCGCTGTCAACTGTCATCGTATACAGATCTGCGTCTGTTACCTCAAGCTTTTTCCAGTTGGATGCGACCTTGATATCGCTCTCCTTCACCCATCCGTCCAGTGTATCGTTGTACTTATCCGATTTGCGGTTGGAAATGATAGTCTGTCTTCTGGACTCGGTTTTATCCTTGTCGAATGCTTTATCTACACGGATCACATAATATGCATCGTCGCCTTCGATGACACCGTCATAATACTCGCCATCCTTCAGCTTTGCTGCTTCTTCCGCTACTTTATCTCCAAGAGAACAGGTATCGTCATCGTCTTTCTCCGATCCGGTTCCAAAGGATGTCTCGGAAGAGGTCAGATAAGAAACCTCAGAGGAGGAATCGCTGGCGGAACTGCTCGATGTGCTCGCGCTTGAAGCGTCGGATGCGCTTGTGTCGGAAGCATCGGAAGAAGAGCTGCTCTCATCGGAGCTGTCGGCAGAATCGGTGGAATCTGCGGTATTCTCCGCATTTAACTGATCGTTCAGCTCCTTGCGCAGATCGGTAAACGATGCGGCTGCCGGATCCTCAGACTCTTTTAAGAGATCCAGGAATCTCTGTGCGATTTCTTTCTTTGCCGCTTTTTCCTCGTCCGTCAAATCAATCGTTTTTCCATCGTCATCCTTCTCGGTTCCTGCTGTGGATACCGTGATGTAGCTGATGGAGGTCTGCTTTGCCTCTTCATCGGATACCTCGGTATCTACATCTGCGATGATCGGATCATAAATTTTGGTTTGAATAACATACAGCTCCAGTGCATCCTGGATGTCCTCAACGGTTGCGTGCAGCTTTTTCATCACATCGTCACCGTTCTTATCTGCGAATGCCTGTGCAGCCTCTTTCGCCTGCTGTTTTTCCTCGTCTGTCAGGGAAATTCCGTATTCCTCTGCGTGCTGCCGCATCAGAAGCTCTTTTTCGATCGTATCAAGAGACTGCTCCTTGAACGTTTCCCCGGTAGTCTTTCCATCGTCGCCTTCCTTGTCGTACATCTCAGACGGCATCTGCATTCCGTACATCGAGTACATCTTGGAATAATAATTGTACATGGTTGCCTGCTGATATCTCAGCATGAAATTTGCCTGTCCGAGTGTAATCGACTCGTCATTTACAGTAATTGCCGTTTTTGTTCCGTCCACATTGTCGGAACCGCAGCCAGTCAGTCCCATCGCTGCCATCGAAGCACTCAGCATAACGCAGACTGCTTTTGCTTTTAAATTTTTCATTACTTCCTCCTCATGCAGGGCGAAATGTATGCTCAAAAAGAGTTTTTCTTTTTACACGTTCGAATTTCCGGTCCTGCATCGATTTTTATAAACGCTTTTCCTATTATACCCTTTTTGTTGATACAGGGCAACTTTTTTCTTCCCTGTTCACGCCTTTTTCACACGATTTTGTGGTTATGCGAGTATTTCACTCCTGTGTGATCTGCAGCAGATCTTCCACCAGTGCATGGCTCTTCTCCAGCAGATCGATCTTTTCCTTTGAATTTCTCCGCCGCGGCGTGTAGACAAACGCCAGCGACTCCATCTGGAATTTCAGTTCGTCTCGGTATTTCTGCAGCAGCTCCGGAATCCGCGCCACATCGATTTTTGCATGCTGCTGTAAGGTGACTCGTACCGAATCGCCCATCTGTTTCAGCTCCGTCACATACGCACAGTGCGCCAGCGCTTTCAGTTCTGCAACAGCCAGAAGATTCTGTACATTTTTCGGCGGTTCCCCGAAGCGGTCGGTCAGCTCCTCCGTCATGTCCTCATACTCTTCCTTATTTTCAATCGCCGCAATTCGCTTATAGGTGTCAAGCTTCAGAGACTCGTTGCTGATGTAGCTGTCCGGAATATAGGCACTGACATTCAGATCAATCGTTGTCTCGAACGCTTCTGCCGGTGCGATGCCCTTCGCCTCCTGGACAGCCTCTGCGAGCATTTTACAATAGAGATCGTATCCAACCGATTCCATATGGCCCGACTGCTCTGCGCCCAGCAGATTTCCGGCGCCTCGGATCTCAAGATCACGCATTGCAATTTTAAAGCCGCTTCCCATCTCCGTAAATTCACGGATCGCATGGAGACGCTTCTCCGCCACTTCCTTCAACATCTTGTTTCTGCGGTACATCAGAAATGCGTAGGAAGTCCGGTTCGACCGTCCGACGCGGCCGCGGAGCTGATAGAGCTGTGACAGTCCCATCTGGTCGGAATCATGGATAATCATGGTATTGACATTCGAAATATCGAGTCCTGTCTCAATGATCGTTGTTGACACGAGCACATCGATCTCTCCGTTGATAAAGCCGTACATGATCTTTTCCAGCTCACGCTCTTTCATCTGTCCGTGCGCAAAGCCTACATTTGCATCCGGCACGAGCTTCTGGATCGTGTTCGCCATATCCGCAATCGACTGGACACGGTTATAGACATAGTAAACCTGCCCGCCCCGCGCAAGTTCACGGTTAATCGCCTCGCGGACCATTTCTTCATTGTATTCACAGACAAAGGTCTGGATCGGCTGGCGATCCTGCGGTGCTTCCTCGAGCACACTCATATCCCGGATGCCGATCAGGCTCATGTGCATGGTACGTGGAATCGGCGTCGCCGTCAGTGTCAGAACATCCACATTTTTTTGCAGCTGTTTGATTTTTTCTTTATGCGTCACGCCGAACCGCTGCTCCTCATCGACAATCAGAAGGCCAAGATCTTTGAACTTTACGTCCTTCGACAGAACGCGGTGTGTTCCGATGACAATATCCACGAGTCCTTTTTTCAGATCCTCCAGCGTTTTTTTCTGCTCTGCCGGCGTGCGGAACCGGCACAGAAGATCAACGCGCACCGGAAAGTCCTTCATGCGCTCAACGAACGTATTGTAATGCTGCTGTGCCAGAATGGTGGTCGGAACGAGGTAGACGACCTGTTTGCTCTCCTGTACTGCCTTGAACGCTGCACGGATTGCAACCTCGGTTTTGCCGTATCCGACATCGCCGCAGATCAGGCGGTCCATGATCTTTTTGCTCTCCATGTCCGCCTTTGTCGCCTCGATCGCCGCAAGCTGATCGTCCGTCTCCTCAAACGGAAACAGTTCCTCAAATTCCTTCTGCCAGATCGTATCCTTTCCGAACTGATAGCCGGATGACGCCTGCCGCTCGGCATACAGCTTCACGAGATCCTGTGCGATATTTTTTACCGCATGGCGAACCCGTGTTTTCGTCTTATTCCATTCCTGACCGCCGATTTTATTCAGCTTCGGCACCTTTGCAGCTTCGCCGGACGCATACTTCTGCAGCGTATCGAGCTGGGTGGCCAGCACATAGAGGTTCGATCCGCCCGCATACTCGATTTTCATATAATCACGCGTTACGCGGTCCATCTCAATTTTCTCGATGCCGCGGTAAATACCAAGACCGTGGCTCTCGTGCACGACATAGTCACCGATCGAAAGATCCGCAAAATTCTGGATTTTCTGACCGGAATACTCCGATTTCTTCCGGTTTTTCTTCTTCTCTTTTCCAAAAATATCCGTCTCTGTGATCAGCACAAATTTCTGCATCGGATATTCAAAGCCTCTGCGGGCCGCGCCGTGGATCAGCATGACCTCGCCCGGTTTCAGAACACGCTCCTCATTCTCGCTGTAGAAGGCCGGAATCTCCTCATTCTGCAGGTCCTCCGCCAGATGCTGCGCCCTCGTCCGCGACGGACTCGCCAGTACAATACGGTAACCCGCTTTTTTCCAGGATTTCAGATCTTTTACCAGAAGCGGGAACTGATTGTTATACGAATTAACCGATTTCACCGTCACACTGAACTCGTCACGGATATTCCACTCGCCCTTCTGCGGCTCCATCAGCGACACGGCAACACAGCCGCAGCGGTTCAGTTTTGCCACAAGCTCCGCCGTACTGCACATCAGCTTCGCCTGTCCCGGCAGGAGGTATCCCTTTTCGAGACGGTGGCTCACGCTCTCCTGAAATTCTGCTTCCAGCGCATCGGCACACTCGATGATGCGGTTCGGCTCATCTAGGAAAATGCGGCTGTTCTCCGGCAGATACTCAAGAAACGAGACGGTCTCCGGATAAAAATAATGAAGATACTGCTCCGCTCCCTGCAGAATTTCGCCCTCGCCGATCTGATCGCAGATTTCCTCTGCCGCATGGCGGATACGCGCCGCTTCCTCCGTCATCATCTTGTCGCGGAACTTTGTGCTCTGCGCTTTTGCCTCTTTTTTAATCGCTTTCACACCGCGCGCAATCGTATTCTCTGTTAAAATCAGCTCCGATGCCGGATAGATTGTGATTTCCTCGAGGTTTTCAATCGACCGCTGGCTCTCCGCATCGAAGCTTCGGATGGAATCTATCTCATCGCCCCAGAGCTCAATCCGGATCGGGTTCTGTTCCGTCAGCGGATAAATATCGAGAATGCCGCCGCGGACGGAAAACTGGCCGGTCGACTCCACCTGAAAGGTACTCTCATAGCCGAGCCGCACCAGCTCTTTTCTTATTTTATCCAGATCGAATTCGCTGTCATTGCGCAGATGGATGCAATGTTTTTCGAACACGCCAAGAGGCAGAAGAAAGTCCATACATCCCCCTACACTGGTGATGATGGTAACTTCCTTCCGCTCAAGAAGTGCCTGGATCACCTGAAGCCGCTGCCGGATCAGCAGATTTCCGTGAATGTCTGCCTGATAGAAAATCAGGTCCTTCGCCGGATAATACAGCGTCTCCGCATCGTACAGCCGGTAATCCTCATATAATTCTTTTGCTTTTAATTCATTTTCCGCGATCAGAAGCCGCACCGGGGCATCCTCGGAGAGGCCTGCGATCATGTGGGCTTTCTGGCTTTCCAGACAGCCCGAGATCACCGTCACACCTGCGGTTCCTTTTTTCAGATCACGGAACAGCTCGTCAAAACGGGCAATTTCTTTGATCGGTTCTAATAACGCTTTCATTTTCCTTACTCTGCCGGGTTTGCAGATTTGCGGTTATACTCATTCATAGCTGCGTCCACATCCCCGTTCAGCATCTGCTCGATTGCTTTTGCCGCATGCTCGATCGCCAGATTTACAAGGGGACGTTCGTCTTTCGTAAACGGACTTAACACGTAGTCCGCCAGATCCCAGTTTTTCGGTTTCTCACCGACACCGACTTTCACACGCATAAAACGGTCGGTACCGAGATTGGCGATGATGTTTTTGATGCCATTGTGGCCGCCCGCGCTTCCTTTTTTGCGGATACGGATCTGTCCCGGCGCCAGGCTGATATCATCGTAAACCACGATCAGCTCGCTCTCCGGATTCACTTTGTAATAGTTCACCAGCTCCCGCACGGACTCACCGCTCAGGTTCATATATGTCATCGGCTTTGCGACAATGACTTTCTGGCCTGCGATCATGCCCTTTCCGAACAGCGCCTTGTGGCCTGCACCGGAAGACGGGATCTGATATTCGTCGATCAGGTAATCGATGGTGTCGAATCCGACGTTGTGCTTCGTGCCCTCATACTGGCGCGTCGGATTTCCCAAACCTACTATAATAAACATACTTCCTCCTGCAATGCAGACAACAGAGAGCAGAAAAAACTTTCCCTGCCCTCTGTTGTCTGATGTATGATTGTTCTTTTTCTTTAGTTAAAATATACCAGTTCGCTCTCCGGCTTTTTGGCCGGTTTGATTTCTTTTGCATACAGAACCGGGCCTTCGCCGTCGTAAACCTTCATATAGCCCCATTTTACCGTTGCAGTCACGTCAACCCAGGAACCCATTACGAGAGATTTGGCGCTTGCGCATTTGCAGACATAGCCGATAAAAGAAGTATCATCTGCACAGCAGGTCATTGCCATACGACCCGGAACAAAGAAATCGGCTCCGACATCCTTGCTCTTTAATACCATACCGCGGAAATGAACAGTCTTGCCCTCGTAACGCTCCGGGTTGTCGCCCATATCGACATACCAGATTCCGTAATCGGCGTCATCAATCTCGATCACATCGGCATCGGTATCAAACGGCATCTGATCCTCAAAAATGTTGTCAATTTCGCCTTCTTCGTTCTCAAACAGAACGTCGCATGCCTGATTGACTACTTTGATGCTGCGGCGGAATGCCGGAAGCGGATCTTCCGGACGACATCGGTTGAACATAACCATATCCGCATTTTTTGCCATCTCCATGAAAACAGATTTCATATTCTGCATATAAATCTGGAAGCAGCTTGCATCGACCGTCACAATCTCCTGTACAATGCCCCAGCCGCGCGGCAGCTCCATTTCTTCCAGTTTTTTTACACTCCAGAGCGGATTGTATTCCAGAATAATACGCTCCGGGCGATATTTACGGTTCAGTTTTTTCAGGTAATCTAAGGTAAACTGCTCCGGTCCTTCTACGATTTCCAGTACTGTGTTGTGTTTGAGCAGTTCTTTTTCGTCATACTCTACCTCACCCTCTTCGGTTGTGATCAGAAGGGTCGGCCCGTCAATCTGGAAATATTCCTGTGCTACGGTAAAATTGATAAAAGAGGTTTTTCCACTCTCCAGAAATCCTGTTATGAGATAAATCGGAATTTCTACTTCGTCTTCTTCGTACATTTTGTACCTCCGTTGTCTTTGACGTACTCCCGGAATCTTTCTGCACTTGCTTTTGCGGCTGAGATTCCGGGCGTGCCTTTTGCTTTGTCTCTAAATCAAGAAAAAAGCTGCCACATCGGATTTTGTTTCTGATGCGGCAGCTTCACTACAGTTCACAGGTACCCTGCGGACCGTAATTTTCGCAGCTACTTTGTATTTTTACAGTCCGAACAGCTCTGCCAGCTTATCTTCTGCTAATTTGGAACCGATGACACAGATTCTTCCGGTGAATTCCGGTGCTCCGTCACGTACTTCGTACTCTTCCGGAACCATATCGAAATAGATCCACTGTCCATCGGCGCCTGCTACCATACCTTTGGCACGAAGAACCATACCATAAGCGGTATCCTCGGAAAGTTTCTTTAAGATGCCTTCGATCTGCTCTTTGGTAAAGGTCTTCACAGTCTCCTGACCCCAGCTTGTGAAAACTTCGTCTGCGTGGTGATGATGGTGATGCTCGTGACCGCAGCCACACGCATCATCGTGATGATGATGCTCATGGTCGTGATCGTGACCGCAGCAGCATTCGTCATCATGGTCATGATGGTGATGCTCGTGTTCCTCGTGATCGTGACCGCAGCAGCATTCGTCATCATGGTCGTGATGATGGTGCTCGTGCTCCTCGTGATCGTGACCGCAGCAGCACTCGTCATCATGATCGTGATGATGGTGCTCATGCTCCTCATCGTGGTCATGGCCGCAGCAGCACTCGTCGTGGTCATGATGATGGTGATGATGCTCTTCCTCTTCTACCTGCGCAAGGTTGATGATGGCACCTTCCATCGTATCGAGTACTTTCTTACCACCCAGTACTTCAACCGGTGTGGTAATAATGTGTGCTTCCGGATTCAGTTCGCGGAGCATTTTTACAGCTGCCTCTACTTTTTCGGTATCGGCTTTATCGGTACGGCTCAGGATGATGGTTCCTGCGCTCTTTACCTGATTCTCGAAGAATTCGCCGAAGTTTCTGAGATACATTTTGCATTTCATAACGTCGACTACGGTTGTTGCGGAATTCAGGGCTACGCCTGCTTCTTTTTCTACACCGTCTACAGCCTTGATGACGTCGGAGAGTTTACCTACGCCGGACGGCTCGATGATGATGCGGTCCGGGTGATATTTGGTGATAACGTCTTTTAATGCTGCGCCGAAGTCTCCCACAAGAGAGCAGCAGATGCAGCCGGAGTTCATTTCACGGATTTCGATACCGGCATCTTTTAAGAAGCCTCCGTCGATTCCGATTTCACCGAATTCGTTCTCGATCAGGACAACCTGCTGGCCTTTCAGTGCGTCTCCGAGGAGTTTTTTGATCAGGGTTGTTTTTCCTGCGCCCAGGAAACCTGAAATAATGTCTATTCTTGTCATTGATTTAACCTCTTTATCTTGTTGATTCCGTTTATAGTTAGCTGCAAAAGGGCCGAAGTTTATCCTCCGCCCCACACTCACGCTTATTATAGCAACCATAGAACAAAAAATCAAGAGAATTTCCCTTGCTTTTTCTGCATTTCACCATTATAATATATTACATGTCTTTTCTACTTTAACGCGTTGAACGGGCAAATCATTTTACCTATGAATGGGGGATTTTTTTATGAGCGGAACGAAAGAAAAAAAACTCAATCTGCCACAGTCACTGCTTTTGCTGCTGCTGATCATCGTATCCGTCGCAGTCTGTATCCGCCTGAAAACCGGCGGTCCTATGATCGGCCTGTTTGCAAGCTGGATTTTTATCTATCTGTTTTGTAAAATTTTCGGTATTTCTTACGCCAAAATTGTTGCCGGCGCATACGATGCCATCCGTATGGTCGTCCCGACGCTCTGCCTTCTGATGGCCATCGGTGTCATGATCGGCACCTGGCTGCAGAGTGGCACCATTGCCACCATCATTTCCTGGGGCTTAAAAATGATTAACCCGTCCTGGCTGCTGCCTCTGACGCTGCTGTTCTGCTCCATTTTGAGTATTGTAACCGGTACTTCCTATGGTTCCGTCGGAAGCGCAGGTGTTGCCATGATGGCGATCGGAAACGCCATGGGTATCCATCCTGGCATGGTAGCCGGTGCTGTCATCTGCGGTGCCATGTTCGGTGACAAATTAAGTCCTCTTTCCGATACCACAAACCTTGCTCCGGCCGTTGCAGATGCCAAACTTGGCGATCATATCCGCTCGATGCTCTGGACCACCCTTCCAACGTATGTAATTACCTTAATTCTTTTTACTATTCTCGGTTTCCAGCAGACCAGCGGAAGCTATACCGAGGGAAGCATTACCGTTTACATCGATGCTTTAAACGGTGAATTCCAGCTCGGATGGATTACCATGATCCCTGCCATCCTGATTATTGTATTGCTCCTCTGCAAAGTAAATGCGATCTCTGCACTTGGTCTTTCCAGCTTCGCTGCCGGATTTGTTTCCTATTTTGTGCAGCACGATACTCTGCAGGGCATCATCCGCACAGCTTACAACGGTTACACAACCACAATCGAAGAACCGGTATTACAATCCATCTTAAACCGCGGCGGCATGGGAAGCATGCTCCAGTACGTAGCCATTATCTGCTTTGCTGTCGGCATGGGCGGCATGCTGGAAAAACTCGGTGTACTGGATCACATTCTTCAAGCGATTGTAAAGAGAATCAACAGCGATGGAAGTATGATCCTTGCAACGATGATTGTCGGTTACGTGACCAGCCTCATCAGCTGCTCCCAGCCGATGGCACACGTTCTGACCGGCCGTCTGATGGCACCTGTCTTTCAAGAGCGCAAGGTTGCACCGGAAATTCTTTCCCGCTGCCTCGAAGACTCCGGAACTATGGCTGGTCCTATGATTCCATGGCATGGCTACGGCGTATACATGGCCGGCACACTTGGTGTTGCATGGTCGGCATTTTTCCCGTACTTATTCCTGCTTTACCTGACCCCGGTTTTCAGTATTTTCTATGGATTTACCGGAATTTCCATTAAGCATCTTCCGGAAACCCAAAACAATGAATCAAAAGAAGAGAAATAAGGCAAAAGCAGAAATCGTAACAGAAAATCATAAACAGAAACAGAAACAAAAAAAGAAAAGGAAAAGAGAAAGAATGCAGACAAAACTTGTTCTTCTCGGAACCGGCACACCAAATGCGTGTCCGAATGCCAACGGACCTTCCTCCGCTGTCGTGGTCGGTGACCGTGCTTATCTGGTAGATTTTGGCCCTGGCGTTGTCCGCCAGGCCTCAGCCGCCTATTTTAACGGCGTGGATGCCCTGCGGCCGGATCTTCTGACCGTTGCCTTCTGTACGCACCTTCACACAGACCATACCGCAGGGTACCCGGATCTGATTTTCACTCCGTGGGTGCTGGAGCGCCCGGTTCCATTGAAAGTTTTCGGGCCAAAGGGCTTACAGCACATGACCGATCATATCTTACAGGCCTATGAAACCGACATTGATTTCCGAATTCACGGTTTCGAAAAAGCAAACGAATCCGGCTACCGCGTTGAGGTAACAGAAATTGAATCCGGCATTGTCTACCGGGATGACCTGGTTACGGTGGAGGCTTTTCCGGTCAGCCACGGAACACTGGAATGCTACGGCTATAAATTCACCACACCGGACCGCACAATCGTCATTACCGGCGATACCGCTCCGCTGGATCTCGTGGCAGAAAAATCGAAAGGCTGTGATATCCTGCTGCACGAAG
This sequence comes from Blautia sp. AM29-29, assembly GCF_003480555.1. NCBI lineage: Bacteria > Bacillati > Bacillota > Clostridia > Lachnospirales > Lachnospiraceae > Blautia > Blautia sp. AM29-29. The sequence goes on along the minus strand of NZ_QUJD01000026.1, from coordinate 18,896 downwards.
TGGAATACGCCGCCGGAATCTCCTGCCGCGAACCAAAATGGCAGAAATACCACCGGGAAGTGCATACGTTAAGCACGGATCTTGCCGGTGTTGCAAAAAAGGCAAATCCGAAACTGCTCGTTACGTATCACCGGATTTACCATATGAATGTACAGGATAACCACAAAAACCTTGCCGCCGAGATGGCATGGCGCGATGCCGCGATTCTGGATGAAATCCGGGATGCAGGGTATGACGGATATGTCGTGAACGGAAAAGACCTGGATGTATTTTAAAATACGGGGCAGCGTACCAATTCTGGTTTACGAATTGGTACGCTGCCCCGTTCGTTTTGGGATGAGCCCGGAGACGCTTTCTATTTTCATTTACCCGACTGGCAGATTCTACCATACTCTGCGTTATTTCAGAACTGTTTTTTCTTTGACATTAACCTCCTCAGAACGTATAATCATAGTATTACAACTCTGGCAAAACAGCAGGATTTTCTGCTGTTTGTCGTTACAGGAACCTGATCCGCAGACGGCTTGCACAGTCTGCCTTTCGTTTGCGTTCCAGAAAGGATGTTTTATATGGCAGCTACTACTGCGAAACCCGTAAAAAGCGCCGGTAAAATTCCCGGCAGTACCTTGAAAATCATTGCGATGGTCTGTATGCTGATCGACCACACTGCAGCTGTACTTTTCGACCGAATCCTGATTTCCCGTGGTCTTCTGGATGCGGTGAACGCTTCGGACGGAGGCGCATCATTTCTCTCCACAGGAAACACAGCTGTGATTTATTACGCGGACATGATTATGCGTGCCATCGGACGAATCAGTTTTCCAATTTTCTGTTTTCTGTTAATTGAGGGATTTCTACATACACATGATGTGAAAAAGTATGCTCTGAATCTTGGTATTTTCGCACTGGTTTCAGAAGTTCCGTTTGACCTTGCATTTGCGGGAAAACCGTTTTATCTGAATTATCAGAATGTATTTTTCACTCTGTTTATCGGCCTTGTGATGATGATTTTCCTGCAGAAGATTGATGAAAAAACGCATCAGGACGGTACAAACTGGCGGGGAGCCAACTGGAAAGTTTCCATTGGAAAACTGCTGGTGATCGTAGCGGCATGCACTGTTGCTACACTGCTGAAAACCGATTACAGTGCGATGGGAATTCTGACGATTGTTCTGATGTATAACCTGCGTAACAATAAGATGTATTGTATTGGAATTGGCTGCGCCGTACTTACGCTGCTGAGCCTGAATGAAATCACCTGTTTTCTGGCGATGATCCCGGTGCATTTTTATAACGGAAAACGAGGATTGAATCTGAAGTATCCGTTTTATGCGTTTTATCCGGTGCATCTGCTGGTGCTGTTTGCGATTGCGGCGGTACTGGGGATGGCGGGGGTTGCGGTTGTTTAAAAAACGGACACCCGGAAGTGCACCTGCGCCGCCTGGGACTGTGCCCTGGGGCACAGTCCCAGACGACACAGACGCACTTCCGGGCTGACATTGAGGCGGGCGGTGGGGAGGTCTGGATTTGCTGCGCAAATCGGCGTGAGATTCTACTTAATATACTTCTTAACTTCCAACGGATACCCCAAAAGCTCTTCGCTGCGAATCACTTCAAAATTCTCCGGTTGAAAATCTTTGCGTAACGTCACAGTGTTCAGGCAATGATATCCCAATCTATGATAGAGTTTCATCGCTCCAAAATTTCGCGCAGCTACCTCAAGATAGACAGATTCAGAATACTTTTTTATCTCGGCTTCGACCAGCGCAATCGCATGACTTCCGTATCCGTTTCCCTGGTATTCCGGAAGTACGAAAAGATCTTCGATCCAGTCAACTTCCGCCCCGCGGCTTCCGAGATGCACAAATCCAATGGGGATCTCTTCTTTTAAGATAAAATAAAACACATGCCCTTTGTCTGTCCAGGCAGCAAGATTCTCCGCGGCCTCTTCGTCGGTTATAACATAATCACCATGAGCCAGCCAAAAGCCTCGAATCAGCTCTTTTGCAAGTTGTGCTTCGTTTTCATATTTCTGTAAAGCTATAATTTCATTCATTTTTTCATCTCCCTTGTTTGTTTAACCGAATCAAGTAAGTCCCAACCCCCTGCTTATTGCTTCGCGCAATGGAAGCAGGTGACTTGCTTGATTCGGTTAAACTATGATATACTCAAATCATCATGATACCAGGCTCAAAAAGCTAATGCAAGCTCGCTTGCAAGAGGATTTTTGAACTCTTGACCTGTCAAAAACATGACGAGGAGTGCAATGATATGAAAAAAGCGACAAATTTGATATCCTTTCTGATTTTAATGATGGTACTGGTCGGCTGTAGCAAAGAAACGGTCCATATCGACTTTCCTTTTGAAGTTGGAGATGTTGAAAATATCGAAATGTACCACTATGCGGGAGCACCGGTATCAGCAGAAAAGAAAATAGTCGTTGCAAAAACTGATATAACAGACTTGTATCATATGTTTGAAAACTTATCATTGACAGACAAACAAGTCGAGGAAATCACAGGAGCAGATGTGACCAGTTTTCGATTTAACCTTTCGGATGGGACAAACTACGAACTGGTTTATGTCTGCAATGGAGTCAAGAACGGAAAGCTGAAATCTTCCACGGGCAATTTTGAATACTTCACAAGTTCAGATATCGGCTCATATTGGTCAAATATGGATCTTGAATCAGTTCCAGTGAAAGAAAGTGAATTGCCGAAGTGGCATACCTGATTCAGCCTCGAAGGACTCCCTGTCATACGCGCTGGGGTGTTTTTATATATGATTCATCTCGTTTCCGTTTCTCATAAATCGCTTCCATCCATTCCAGCACATCCTCTTTGTTCTGCTGAAACGGTTCGCTGTGGCTCAGGAGAAAATACGGCGCACGCACGTTTTTCAGAACTCGGATTTCTGCCAGCAGGCGCTCGGCATTATAAACGGTCTGTCCGTTTTTCTGCGTCGCATATGCCGCATCCCCGAGAAAGCACCACGTCTCATCCACTTCCAATGCAAGTGATCCTTTGGCATGACTCGATGGAATCGGAAATAAATGTAACCGCACGTCACCGTCCTGAAACCACGTATCTTCTTCTATCACAGTTCCTGTTTTTGTATAACGAAACGTATTTTTCCCCTGGTAAACCGCTTCGCACGAAATCTCCGACAGATTCCCGATATGGTCGGGATGAAAATGGGATAAAATCACCCGAATTTCTTTTCCTGTCTGTTCTGACTTTTTCTGCAGAATTTCTGAAACCGCAGGATGATTTCCCACGTCATATACCCAGAAAAATGCATCACCCTCGATGATCACAACATTTGCCGAAAGTGGATGTTCTGTCGGTGTAAGATAGGAAATGTGATCGTTGATTGTCTGGATGTGCGGAATCTGTATCGGCTCTTTTCTTTCTTCTTTCATCAAATCAACACCTCTTTTCCTTCGAACACAAAACACAATGACCGACAGATTTAAGAAATCTCTTTCGTTCTCTGCCGGTCATGATATTAATGAAAATTAGTAGCTATCTTATTTTAGAAGCTGAACACCGCCACACCATACGCCGGAAGTGAATATGCAATCCGATATGGCTGGCCATCGCATTCGCCGTCTTTGGCGCGGTAGACCATCTGGCGTTTTTCGGTCGGACCGCCGTATTTCATATCGGAGCTGTCGAGTATCAGGCGGTACTGTTTTTTGCGCGGTACGCCGCACATGTAGTCCGGTCTCTCGACTGGTGTGAAGTTGCAGACAAACAGCAGATTGTTCTTGCCTGTCGGTGACCAGCGGACGAAGCTGTAAATGCTGCGGTCGCCGTCGTTGGCATTGATCCACTGGAAGCCTTCGTAGCCGCAGTCGTTCGCGTAGAGTGCCGGGTACTTGCGGTACATTTTCAGCAGGTCACTAAAGAAGGTCTGCAGATGCTGATGCCCCTCATCTGCCAGCAGGAACCAGTCGATCTCGCGTTCCTCGCTCCACTCGCGGAGCTGTCCGAAATCCTGTCCCATGAACAGAAGTTTTTTGCCCGGGTGCCCGAACATGAAAGCATAGCCTACCATCAGGTTCTGGAATTTTTCCTTCAGATCGCCCGGCATTTTATTGATCATCGAGCATTTCAAGTGGACAACCTCATCGTGCGAGAGCACCAGAATGTAGTTCTCGGAAAATGCATAGGTCATGCCGAAGGTCATCTTGTTATGGTTGTATTTGCGGAAGTATGGATCGAGCTTCATGTAATCGAGGAAGTCATGCATCCATCCCATGTTCCATTTGTAGGAGAAATGCAGGCCGCCGTCCTCTACGCTTCCCGTTACCTTCGGCCACGTTGTGGACTCCTCGGCAATCATGATGACACCTTTGTTTCGTCCGCGCACCAGGGTATTCAGGTGTTTGAAGAACTCGACGGCTTCGAGATTTTCATTTCCGCCGTTCTTGTTCGGCACCCACTGGCCCGGCTCTTTTCCGTAGTCGAGATACAGCATCGAAGCAACAGCATCGACACGGAGACCGTCTACGTGGTACTCTTCTACCCAATAAAGCGCATTTGCCAGCATAAAGTTTTTCACTTCATTTTTGCCGTAATCAAAGATCTTCGTTCCCCACTCCGGGTGCTCGCCCTTTCTCGGGTCGGCGTACTCATACAGCGGCTGGCCATCAAAATCAACAAGGCCGTGCGCATCTTTCGGGAAGTGTGCCGGTACCCAGTCCAGAATAACACCGATTTTATTTTTATGCAGATAATCAACAAGATATTTAAACTCTTTCGGTGTTCCGTAGCGGGAGGTCGGTGCGTAATAGCCCGTTACCTGATAGCCCCAGGAACCGTCAAACGGATGCTCTGCAATTCCCATCAGCTCTACGTGGGTATAGCCCATTTTTTTTACGTAATCGGCAAGCGAATGTGCGAACTGAACGTAATTGTAAAATCCGTCCGGGTTGGATTCGGACCACGGATGTTTCATCCAGGAGCCCGGGTGCACTTCGTAGATGGAGAGCGCGGATTTCTGAACGTCAAATTTTTTGCGGTTCGTCAGCCATTCGCTGTCACCCCAGCGGTAGCCTTCGATTTCCGCTACTTTTGACGCGGTACCCGGCCGTTTTTCGGATGCAAATGCGTATGGATCTGCTTTGTACAGTTCTCTTCCGTCCGGTGTTCGGATGTAATATTTATACATCATTCCCTCGGTCACGCCCGGAATGAACACTTCATAAACGCCGTCCTCGCCGACTTTCCGCATCACATTGGCATGGGCATCCCAGCCGTTGAATTCGCCGATGACAGATACTTCCGCCGCATGCGGAGCCCATACGGTGAACCAGGCTCCTACTTTGCCGTCTTTTTTGTCCAGGTGCGCACCCATTTTCCGGAAAATATCGTAATGGGTTGCCTGTCCAAATAAGTACTGATCCAGTTCAGAAAATCTTGGCTGATAGCCCGCCGGTTTTTTTGGCGCTTTTCTGGTTTTTGCTGTTGTTTTTGCCGTTGTTTTCGCAGTTTCCTTCATAGAAAAAATCCCCTTTATGCTTCTTTTTCAATCAGAACACAGCCGCACGGAGGTACTTCAACAAAAAGTTTTCCATTTTCCGGAGAAATGGCTTCTCCGGTTACCGCGTTTTTCCATGTTCCGTCGCAAGATGCAGGAATCCAGACTCCCGCACTCTGGTTTTCATCATTATTTACTGCTGTGATCAGAGCGTCTGTCTCATCCAGGCGTGCAAAGGCATACTGGCGGTTGGTCAGCATGAGTTCGCGGTATCTTCCCGTTCGTGCTGCAGGATGTTTTTTTCTGACGTCTGATAATGTTTTGATCCATGCCGGAAGTTTTTCTGCCGGCGGATTTTTCTCCAGTTCTTCCAGATTCAGCGCCGGACGCAGCGGATCGTCGTTTCCGCCTTCTTTTCTTCCCTCGATGCCGAATTCCGATCCGTAATAGATGGACGGGATGCCCGGCAGGAAGTACAGCAGCGCATAAATTGGAATCATGTTTTCTTTTACGTTCAGCTTGCTGGCCAGACGGTCTACGTCGTGATTGTCAACGAAGCTGTACAGTTTCTTTCCTTTGTAAATGCCGCCGTTTTCGTCAAATTCGCGGCGGATCGTATGTGCAATTTCGAAGTAGTTATGATCGTTATGTCCCGAATAAAGTCCTTTGTGAAGCTCGTAGTTTGTGACACTGTGCAGCAGATGCTGGCCGTCTCCGATGTAGCGCGCATAGTCGCCGTGGATGACTTCGCCCATCAGCCAGAAGTCCTGTTTTTTTGCGGATGTCCGCGCGCGCATCTGTTCCAGGAAGCCAAAGTCCAGGCAGTCTGCACAGTCGAGACGAATGCCGTCGATGTCGAATTCGTCGATCCAGAAGTCGATGACGTCCAACAGATAATCACGAACCTGCTGATTCTGAAGGTTCAGGTTGACAAGCTCAAAGCAGTTTCTCCATGCTTCGTAGGAAAATCCGTCGTTATAGCAGGTGTTTCCACCAAACCAGATTCCTTTGTACCAGCTGCAGTACGGGGACTGTTCTCTCTTTTCCTGGATATCGCGGAATGCGAAAAATTCGCGGCCAGTGTGATTGAACACACCATCTACAACAACCTTGATGCCAAGCTCATGCGCTTTTTTCACATACGCCGTAAAATCTGCGTTATCGCCCAGACGACGGTCTACCTGTTTGTAATCTCTGGTGTCGTATCCATGTGTGGTTGACGCAAACAAGGGGCCAATATAGATGGCGCTGCATCCAAGTTCTTTGATGTGCGGGAGCCATTGTTCCAGTGTGGAAAACCGGTGTACGGTTTCTTCTGCTTCATTTTTTCTCGGTGCGCCGACAAGTCCAATCGGATAGATGTGATAAAATTCTGCCTCTTCATACCATGGTGCCATTGTGTTTTGTCCTCCTTGTTTTGTGTTGATACGTTAAGAATAAATCCCATACATGAACTGGTGTACCAGCCGGTAGACTTCTTCGTCCCGGATCACCAGACCGGAAAGATCGGTTTTATCTCTTGCTGTCATCATCAGATAATGCAGCAGCGTTCCGGAAAATCCAACGGCAAACTGTTCCTGACGTCCGTTCATATTGCCAAGTTCTGCGCTTGCGTTGTCAAAAACATCAACGCAGAGACGGTAAAAACGGTCAATCATGGGAAATACCGTCCGAAATCCTTCACTTTTTCTTCCGGAATAGAACAACGCCATCATCAGCATATAAAATCTCGGATCTTCCGAGGCTCCATTGAAGAAGGCACGCGCGATGCGATACAGTTTTTCCGGAATATTTTTTCCGTTTTCTGCTGCTTCGGTGAGTTTCTGTTCCATGATCTGGAAATGTTCTTTGAGCAGGGCTTCCAGAAGACCCTGTTTGCTGCCGAAATAGTAGTACAGCGTTGGTTTTGTGACTCCTGCTGCATCTACAATCTGCTGAACCCCTACGGCGTCATACCCACTTTCGTAAAAGAGGGTCAGGGCTGCATTCATGATTAGCTGACGGTTGTCCATTTTGATTCCTCTTGATTGGGGAGCGGGGACGGACGCCCTCCGGGGACTGCCGGGGATTCCCGGCAGTCTCCGAAGAGCTGATCCTGGTCGCGGGTGTTGGTGAATGAGTTACTGTGGTGCTATGTCTGTGTGGTGTGTGCTGATTCTGGTTCACATTTTTTGGCGATTTTGACGAATTTTGTTGGTTTTTTTATGCCTCTTATGTGTGTTTCTGTTATCATTATACCAATCGGTATATAAAATGTCAATGTAAAATAGATAATAGAAAAAAGGATTCACATGGATAAACAGCGCAAGCTATGTCAGACATTTTTTCTGGCATAGCTTGCGCTGTTTATCCATGTGAATCCTTCTGCGTTTTTGGCATTTTCTCTCTTTGTTCTCCAATTGCTGTTTTCCTTCGGATGCCGTATAATGGAAACAGCATTTTTTCAAATTTATTTTAAGGAGGAAACGTAAACTGATGATACGATTTAATAATGACTACAATCATGGCGCACATCCGGAGATTCTGGAGGCGTTGACTTCGATTAATGAGAACAGTTATGGTGGATATGGGGAGGATGAATGGTGTGAGAAGGCTGCGGAGCTGATTCGGGAGAAGATTCGTTGTGCGGATGCGGCGGTTCATTTTTTTCCGGGGGCGACGCAGGCGAATTTTATTGTGACGGCGGCAGCGCTTTCGCCGGTGCAGAGTGTGATTGCGGCGGATACCGGACATATTAACTGTCATGAGGCGGCTTCGATTGAAAATACCGGGCATAAGATTCTGGAGCTGCCGAATACGGATGGTAAAATTTCGGCGGAACAGATTGCGGCGTGTGCGGCGGCTTATTATGAAGGCGGTGAGCCGGAGTATCTGACGGAGCCGAAGATGGTATATCTTTCATTTCCGACTGAGCAGGGAACGCTGTATTCGCTGCAGGAGCTGACGAAGATTCACGAGGTCTGCCGGAAGTATGATATGTATCTGTTTGTGGACGGGGCACGGCTTGGATACGGGCTTGGATCAGAGAAGAATGATGTTTCTCTCGAGGATCTCGCTGCTCTCACAGATGTTTTCTATTTCGGCGGAACGAAATGCGGTGCGCTGTTTGGTGAGGCCGTTGTGCTTACAGCTGACTCGCTGAAAAAGCGGTTCAAAGCCTACATGAAACAGAACGGCGCTGTCCTCGCAAAGGGATGGCTGCTCGGACTGCAGTTCCACTGCCTGCTGGAGCATGATCTTTATTTCACTGCGACACGCCGCGCCGATGAACTTGCCATGAAACTCCGCAAAGCATTTGCGGCGCAGGGGATTCCATTCTGGGTGGAGAGTTTTACGAATCAGCAGTTTGTGATTCTCACCGATGCGCAGAAGGAAACTCTGGAAAAACGCTATATTTTCGAGCCAATGGGGAAATCCGCGGACGGCGGAAATATTGCGCGGTTCTGCACCAGCTGGGCAACAACGGAAGAGGAAGTGCAGACACTGATTGATGACCTCAAAGCTTTATAATTTTTGTCCAAAACGGCATTCTGCAAACACCGGCGCTCTCTAAATCTGCTTTGCAAATTCAAAGAAAAAGCTGTACCGGTGTGCCACGAAAATGCAGATTTTGCCTTGTTTTACTCCGAGAAAGGAATCTTTATGTCTCATAAAATTGGTATTACCGCCTGCTCCAACCCCATGCACCCTTCCTTTTCCGCCGATCTGGCGCGTCTCTGTCAGATTCTGCGGGAGCTGGGCTTCGATCCTGTTTTAAGCCCCTGCCTCTACGACAACGGTTCCGGCTTTTCCGGCACGGGCGCGGAGCGGGCGGATGCGTTGATGAACCTTTACTGTGCCCCGGAAATCACGGATATTTTTGATGTTTCCGGCGGCGATATGGCGAATGAAGTTCTGCCGTATCTGGATTTTTCTGTCATCGCCGCCTCCGGCAAGCGCTTCTGGGGATACAGTGATCTCACGACGATTGTCAATGCTGTCACGACTGCGACTGGAAATGAGTCGATGCTGTATCAGGTTCGAAATCTGCTGTACGACCACAGCGCCGAACAGATCACTCTGTTCCAAAACGCTTTTTCCGGGCAGTCTCCCAGCCTCTTCGACCTCCCGTGCACATTTCTGCAGGGCGATCACATGGAAGGTGTGATGATCGGCGGAAATATCCGCTGTTTTCTGAAGCTCGCCGGAACGGATTTTCAGCCGGATTTCCGCGGAAAAATCCTGCTCCTCGAAGCCATGGGCGGCGGCGTTCCGCAGATGGTTACGTTTCTGTCCCAGCTGAAAATGATGCATGCCTTTGAACAGATCAATGGTATTCTCCTCGGAACATTTTCCCAGATGGAACGCGACCAGCTGACGCCGGATATGCCGCAGCTTGTCCGCCAGGCGGCCGGACCGGATCTCCCGATTGCAAGGACTCCGTATATCGGCCACGGCACGGATGCACATGCCGCCGTAATCGGCAAATTTTATCAGATTTCTTCTGACTGATATACATCCGCGTAGCGCACGCCGAACTCCTCTGCGTCTGCATGGCGTTCCATATAGATATCAATGTGGCCGTACGGCGTGCCGCGGTCCTCGACCGTGTAAATTTTTCCGCCGATATTCAGCTTCGTTCCAAACAGCAGAACGCCGGTTGCAATGGTCCGGCCCTGCACCGGCATTTTTCCGGATGCGGTCGGGCCGCCCGCCCAGCGGCCACAGCAGACGGCGCAGTTGCAGTAAGCGGTCAGTTTAAAATTGCCGAGATATTTTCCCGAAGCGCTTTCCAACCGATCACCTGCGGTACTGTTTTCTGCACTTGTATTCTGCACATTTTCTGCTCCCGCCTTCTGTTTTCCACCATCCCCGTTTTCTGTTGTCTGGTTATCCACAGAATTTCCTTCTTTTCTCCCATTATCCACATCTCCCGTTTCTATTTTGCTCTCACGCATTTCCTCCGAAATCACCCGCACAGCAAATTCTGTCGATTTCTCATAGTTAAAATCTGAAATCAGAATCCCCGTCGCCTCGCTTCCAGCGTGGATTACTTTTCCATCACCGAGATAAATCATAACATGGTAAATAAACCCGCTCTCCCGCTGGTAAAACAGCAGATCGCCAGGCTTTGCTTCCTGAACAGGAATGCGTGTTCCAGCTTTCGCCTGCTGGCGTGAGGTTCTCGGAAGGGTATACCCGAAATTAGCAAAAATCTGCTGGGCAAAGCCGGAACAGTCGCAGCCGTTTGTAAGACTCGTCCCGCCCCAGACATACGGATTTCCCAGGAATTTTTTCGCGTACTGCAGGACCTCGCCGCGCGCTTCGTCAAAAGAAAGAAGTGTTCTCGTCGTTGCATATGTATAGGTGTACGCCTTATTATTCCATGGCTTCACCCACATTTCCGCCATGGGAAAACTTTCCTCCTGCCAACGGTTTACCTCTTTTTCAGCCTCTTCTCCGCGCAGGAGATACCGCGCGCAGACAAATCCACGGACATCGCCGGATTCCACATAAACCCAGTCAGAATCCGCATCCGCTAAAATATAACAGAGGCTTCCCTTCGGCAGGATTCCGACGATTTTCTGATTTGTGTCTTTTCCTTCGCGGACGTGAAGCCAGGAATTCACATCGGCGATAGCATATGTTTTTTCAACCGTATGAAACAGCCACGGCATACGGGAAATCGTGACTTTTTCAGCTTCTGCCGCCTGCCACTCACTGTAGCTTTCCCGCGTGCGCTCAGCTTCCTGCTCTGCCGAAAAGACGGGTTCAGCCTCGGCGGCTGGCGGTTCCGCAGACTGTGATAAATCAGAATCCGAAGAGACTTCTGCCGTCTTGTCCCCACCAGTTGCATCATCACTTCCTGCAGATCCGTTTTCTTCCTCCGGCGGTTCCATCTGCTCCCCATCTCCGCCGCCGATTTCTTCCTGCCCCGGCCATGGATCGTTGGAAATATCTTCCCCTTCGCCCGGCCACGATCCATCCATTTCACTGTTTCCCGGTGTTTCCGGCATGTCTCCCTGATCTCCCGGTTCTGCATTTTCCGGCCCCTCTGACTCTGTCTCGCCCGTTTTTCCCGGTTCCGTCATTCCTGCATTCTCTCCGCCGTCAGGCTCCTGCGGTTCCGGTTCCTCCGGGACTGCCTCATCTTCTTTTCCCTCGGATCCACTTTCCTCTTCCATCTCATCATTCTGCGTACCTTCCGGTTCTGTCACCTCTTCCGCAGGTGCCTTCTCCGCCGCATCTTCCTCCACGCAAAAAGAAGCAGCCCCAACGGCTGCTTCCCCTGCAATCTCAATTCCAATCTGTCCCGGATCGGCCGTTTCCTCTTCTGCTGCATAAACGGCTGTCGGGTTTCCCAGTGTCACTGCGAGCGCACCGATCATCGCGGCGCGCACCAGCTCGGCGCATTTGTCGCCCATCATTGTTTTATCAACCATTTTCGCTTTCTCCTATTCAATTTGTCCGGCCAGACGGAATTGATCCGAACAAATAAAACAGAAGAAACACCTCTGGTATCGCTTCCTATTCCTCTGCTCGAAACAGTCTGACCGCATTTTTCTCTGTTGTCTCAATGACTTCTTCTTCCGAAATTCCCTTGAGCTCTGCGATCTCCTGCACCACGTACGGCAGATACAGAGAAGAATTTCGTTTTCCCCGGTACGGAACCGGTGCCAGATACGGACTGTCTGTTTCCAGCAGAATGCGCTCCATCGGAGCCATCTGAACCACTTCTTTGATCTTCTTCGCATTTTTGAACGTCACCACGCCGCCAATGCCAAGATAAAATCCCATTTTCAGGTATTCCTCTGCCATCTCCACAGAGTAGGAAAAACAATGAATGACGCCGCCGATCTCCTCCGATTTTTCCTCTTTCATGACGCGGAGCGTATCGGCCGCCGCCTCCCTGCTGTGAATAATCATCGGAAGTTTTTCTTCCCGAGCAAGCGCAATCTGACGGCGGAACCAGTATTCCTGCTTCTCGTGATTCTCCTTGTCCCAGTAATAGTCAAGGCCGATCTCACCAACCGCGACCGCCTTTTCCATGCGGCAGAGTTCCCGCATCCGTGCCATCACGTCCTCGTTCAGATCACCCACCTCATCCGGGTGAAGGCCGAACGCGCCGTAGATGAACGGATACGCTTCCATCAGTTTTCTTGTATTTTCCAGTGATTCCAGATTTGCCGAAACATTGATGATGCGCCCGATCCCGTTTTCCTGCATTGAGGAAAGCAGCTCCGCGCGGTCTTCATCAAATTTCTCATCGTCATAATGTGCATGTGTTTCAAATATCATATCCGAATTTCTCCTTAAAAAACGAAACAGAAACGGAAGAAAGCTCTGCATAGCCTTCCCCTGTTTCCGTTTCCACGTTTATCTATCCTATCGTTCGTTGTTTTTCGTAAAAGTAAAGTGCGCCGCTGCGCCTGTGCTTATTATAACGCATTCATTTTTCCCGCGTCAACCAGGAAACGAAAAAATATATCACAGATTAACACGATCACCGCCGCGCCGCGATCTCGTCCAGCAGGCAGCCAGCCACTTCGTCTTTTCCCATGAGCGGAAGCTCCTTGATGCCGTCCTTCGTGATCAGCGTCACCACATTCGTCGCCACACCGAAGCCGGCACCCTCTGTCTTCAAATTGTTTGCCGCGATCATGTCCAGATGCTTCTTCTCCAGCTTTGCACGCGAGTTTTCCACCATGTTCTCGGTTTCCATCGAGAAGCCGCACACAAACAACCCCGGATGACGGTTCTTTTCCACCCATCCCAGAATATCATCGGTGCGCTCCAGCGGAATACTCATGTCGCCGTCTTTCTTTTTGATCTTCTGATCCGCCACTGTCGCAGGCCGGTAATCGGCAACTGCGGCCGCCTTGATCAGAATGTCTGTCTCCGGCAATGTCTCCTGCACCGCCTCCAGCATATCCTTCGCCGTCGTCACCGGTCGCATCGCAACGCCCGGAACCGGGGCTAATGAAACCGGGCCGGAAATCAGCGTCACCTGCGCGCCGCGGAGCATCGCCTCCCGCGCTATCGCGTATCCCATGCGGCCGCTGCTGTGGTTCGTCAGATACCGCACCGGATCGAGGGATTCCTGCGTCGGGCCTGCGGTCACGGTAACGCGCACACCAGCGAGCGTTTTTTCGCGTGCCAGTTCCATCGCAATGTAATCCAGCAGCACCTCCGGGTCCGGCAGTTTTCCTTTTCCGACATCCTTGCACGCCAGCATTCCCACGCTCGGCTCGATGATGCCGAAACCGTACTTTTTCAGCGTCGCCAGATTATCCTGCGTAATCGGATTTTCCAGCATCGCCGTATTCATCGCCGGAGCAACCAGCTTTTTGCACTGCGCTGCGAGCACCACCGTTGTCAGCATATCATCTGCAATGCCGTGTGCCATTTTTGCAATCACATTGGCGGTAGCCGGGGCAATCATAATCAGATCCGCCGCTTTTGCCAGCGAAATATGCGTCACCTCATATTTAAAATCACGCGCAAACGTATCGACCACGCAGCGGTTGTTGGTCAGTGTTTCAAACGTCAGCGGGGTGATGAACTGCGTCGCGTTTTCGGTCATGATGACATGCACATCCGCTCCGGCTTTCCGAAGACCGCTTGCCACGTTTGCCATTTTATAGGCGGCAATTCCGCCTGTCACACCAAGTACAACACATTTTCCGTGAAGATTTTCCATTGTAACTCCGTTCTGCTGCCTCGAAGCAGCTTTTGTTGATGTTTCCAGTATAGCAGACAAAAAAACAGATTACAACCAATCGTGTTTGCCATCGGTGCAAAAAGGCTTTATAATAAAAAAGCAAAGCACTACTTTTAAATAAGCGCGAGGTATTTTTATGATTTTAGCTATCGATATCGGGAACACAACCGTTACGCTCGGCGGCGTTCAGACCGCGGCACAGATGTATTCCCTCGAATTTACAGCCCGGATTGACATCAACTACGAATGGTCTGCCGGTCAATATGAGACTTCCATCCGACAGCTTTTCGAAAACGAAAATCTTTCCCCGTTCGATTTTCGGGGAATCATCATTTCCAGTGTCGTTCCGCCGGTTCTGACGCTTCTGCAGGAATGCGTCCGCCATCTGTTCGGCATGGAACCGCTGCTTGTCACATCAGAAAGCGATCTCGGCATGACCTTTTCCATTCCGCACCCGGAAAAAGTAGGCCGCGACCGCCTCGTCGATGCCGCCTGGGCCGCCGCACATTATCCGCTGCCGGTTATCACTGTAGATCTTGGAACAGCAACGACATTTAATGTCATCCGGGAAAACAGCGTGTTCTGCGGCGGAGCCATCGCACCGGGACTCGACATGGGACTTAACGCCCTCGCCGAGCGGACCGCCCAGCTCCCAAGACTCGCCCTCCAGACCCCGGAACGCATCATCGGCAGAAACACCGAAGAATGCATTCTCTCCGGCACGATTGCAGGCATGGCGGCCATGCTCGACGGCATGGTTCAGCGCATCGAAGCCGAACTCGGCTCCCCCGCCACCCTCATCCTCACCGGCGGCGCTGCACGCTTCATCGAACCGCTCGTCTTGCATCCCCACATCTACGACCCGGATCTGCTGCTGAAGGGGCTGGCGTTCCTGTGTGAGCGGAATTGTGCAAATTAAAATCGTACTTCCAAATATTCATCAGACTCTTTCATTCTGCATGACGTTAAAAAGCGTGTCTGTTCTCCAGGCACGCTTTTCTCTATTTTTCTATGGAATCGCAACCCTTCTTCGTGTTGCCTCGCCGCTTTTCAGTTTTTCCTGATTCTCCTCTTTCAGTTTTAAAATACACGGGCGAATGCTTTCATCATACGTTTCTGTTGTCTGAAATACATGCCCATTGTATACAATCACATCATCGGAATACAGAAATACAAGCGCCATCTGATTCATCTCATGATCGTAGATCAGAAAATACCAGTTATAATCATACAAAATCCTCTCTGTCATGTTGAATACCCGTTTTGGCTTCTGGCAGGAAATTTTTTCTCCGTAAATGGTCGAGAGAATTTCGTCCATCTCCTCCGGATGATCCTCGCGCGTGATCGCAAAGGACATTCCGGCTCCGGTGTCTTCCGGGATATAAAGATAAATCATCTCGGCTTTGTCCGTATCAAAGGTTTCGATTTCCTGCAGCAGTTCCTGATCCGATTTTTCTGAGATGAAATCTGCTGCCGTCAGGAAAACATCTGTCGTACCCCGCTCAGGACCAATGGGATTTTCTTTCTGTGTATACACCGCCGTCATTCTTTTTACCAGACATCCTGCAATCACGCAAAGGATCACTCCAGCTAACACAGTGATTTTTCTCTTTTTCATACGTTTCAAGGAAATCACCTCTCTTCCAAAACAGACATTCCGGGAACCTTCCAAAAGTTGAATTTTCTCTTTTCAGTATATCATGAATTTTTCCGGGACACACTCTTTTCCTTCTCCCTATGCACGGAAAAACTCCCGGCACTGCCGGGAGTTTATGACTTTCTTATTTCATAGTAACTATTCAGAACCCCATCTCGATTCCGCTTGCGCTGCATCTCGATGTTGCTTCTCGCCATATGAAATTCCAGAAAACCGTTCATTCATGCAAGCATGATTCACGATTTTCTTCCATTTCGCATGGCTCTGAATAGTTACATTTCATATTACTTTTTCACCTGCTCATATACCAGTCCCGGATAAGCTTCGAGGCTGACACCGTTTTTTTCAAACATTGGAAATGCTTCTGCGCCGTATGCGCATACGGCGGTTGCCATGCTTGTCTGTTCAGTGTAGCTCTCCCAGTTGTCGGCAGTAAGGCCAGGCTGGTATGCTTCCCAGGCAGTTTCGTATTCGGTGCTCTTATCGGAAGGAATCGCATCTTTCAGGCTCTCGCCGGACCAGACGGCAAGCTGATCTGCTTTTTTGTAAGTATATTCCGGGAGCTGATCGTCGCCCAGCGACTGGTACAGCTCATAGCGGGTAATGGAGTCTTTGGAACTTCCGTAGGATTTTTCCATCTCTTTTTTCACGGTATCCATATCGGCATCATCCGGGTAGGTGATGTCTACTTCGCACAATACTGGTTTTCCCGTCGCTCCGATCTGATCGAGGTTGATAAACTGAAACATGACTCTGGAAGTTTGCTCGCCGAAAACAGTGGCTTCTGTATCTACTGCGATCGCGGCTGCACTGTTAGTTTCGGAGAAAATTTCCACCTGGTCCCGATCCAGATTCCAGTCGGCAAGCACTTCATCCACCGTTTTCCCCCATCCGGTATCCGGCGGCGTAATTTCCTTGCTGCTCTCTTTCGCTCCCTGACATCCAGTCAGCAACAGAGCACACATTGCAAAAATACCTGCTAATTTTTTATTCATACACCTGCATCTCCTTTCCGCTTTGTTATTTTTTTTCACATACTTTTTTGTTAGCCCTATACTACCATATATTCTTCTGAAAATCTATGACGTTTGGTGAAAATTTTCTTACATTTTTCTTATGCATTCGATTTAAATCAAAGAAAAAGCAACAACATCCCTTATAGAAATTCTCTACCGCTAGTGAACCTCACATGACTAAAGTCACGTGCTTCCGGCCGCTTTAAGCGGCAGACCAAATATCGGCGGATACGCCTGTTACTTAGATTTTGCACAGATATGTGCTTCTTCCATGCCGGATACGGCAGG
>NZ_QUJD01000026.1:697-1740 GCF_003480555.1 Blautia sp. AM29-29 | reverse complement strand
GGCCGCTTTAAGCGGCAGACCAAATATCGGCGGATACGCCTGTTATTTAGATTTTGCACAGATATGTGCTTCTTCCATGCCGGATACGGCAGATTTCCACATAACAGGTAATCCACTGCATATCTGCCTGTGTTTATGCTGCTTTACGCAGTTCCATTTCTGAAATCAGTTCTCTCAGATCTGCATAAACACATGAGGTTCTACGCTTTACTGCAGGAACTTTTGCCTCCAGCAAAGACCTTTCCGTTTCCGGCAAGGGTTTTAAAATTTCACGGATAAAATATCTTGCTCCGATATTATACGATGCCGACAAATCACAGTTGTATCTTTTTCCAGTCTGAAACGTACACAGACGATGATCCCGTATATCACGGGCAATCTCTCCTGATCCATCAAAGGCAAGCCTGCTCGTGTTCCAGGCACAGATTCGGGAAATTCGGATTCCCTTTCTGTGTGCCTGCTGTCCGCACCGTTTCTGGATATCACGTTTTCTCCACATCTGCAGTTTCTGCTTTTTCTTCCCGGAAAGTTTTCCTTTCATTTCCAGATATTCGAAAACAATCACATCTGCCTTTTTTTCTGATGCATAAAAAACGATTTCCTTTGCAATTTTTCTGCCAAGCTCTATATTCAGACGTTTTGCATATGCCCATCTTCCCTGCGCCTGACGCGATCCATGTTCCCGCTGAAATCTTCGGATCCGTCCCAGCACACGGTACATCCGGTCTTTGTCACTGGGAAAGTTAATAAACTTTCTTCCCAGGATAGTTCCGTCTGGACGCATGATGGTACAGACCGCATCCGTATTGATGCCAAGATCCACACTGCAGATCGTTTGTTCTTTGACGGGTGTCCGGTTTAAAGATACCTCTTCCGCATACGTAAAACGCAGAAAATATTTGTCGTGCTTTTTCTCCAACGTTGGAGCCGAAGCTTTTTTGCCCGACCAGTGTTTTCTTAAGTATTCCATATCCGTATGTTTCAGCCGCGCAGCAAACCATTTCCAGTCATGGCCATCGTACAGTTTTAAAAAGGCCGCATCT
>NZ_QUJD01000026.1:317-687 GCF_003480555.1 Blautia sp. AM29-29 | reverse complement strand
AGTGTTTTCTTAAATATTCCATATCCGTATGTTTCAGCCGCACAGCAAACCATTTCCAGTCATGGCCATCGTACAGTTTTAAAAAGGCCGCATCTTTCTCTTCTGTGTTTTCACGGTACATGACATCGTGGTAAAAAACAGGCATGGCATACTGCTCACTTTTCAGATACGGCTTTCCTGTTTTCTGTCCCTCTGCTTTCCACTGTTCCAGACGCGTCCGATAAGAAGATACACTCCCAAGCGCATGCTGGACTGCCGCCCGTCTGAAATAGGATGGCATCTTGGGAAAGCAGAAATCAAAATCAAACCGGGCCGGATTCCGTTTCGTTGTATGCACCAGATGTTCCGCTGCATTGAAACGTTTCTTACT
>NZ_QUJD01000026.1:0-307 GCF_003480555.1 Blautia sp. AM29-29 | reverse complement strand
TCCAGACGCGTCCGATAAGAAGATACACTCCCAAGCGCATGCTGGACTGCCGCCCGTCTGAAATAGGATGGCATCTTGGGAAAGCAGAAATCAAAATCAAACCGGGCCGGATTCCGTTTCGTTGTATGCACCAGATGTTCCGCTGCATTGAAACGTTTCTTACTTTCCTCAATTTTGACCAGTTCTTCCCATACAGATTCATACACTTCGACCAGATAGCGGACAGCAGAACGGTAAATCTCCAGTGTCTGGCGGATCGGAATATTCTGTTTTCGTAATTCTACACCATAACTGGATATGATTTTCA
>NZ_QUJD01000025.1:32197-32545 GCF_003480555.1 Blautia sp. AM29-29 | reverse complement strand
TTCATGTATGGAGGATAACTGCCTATGGCAAAAAACAAAACAGAGATTCATGTGACTACGGTGTTTGACGGGGAGCTTGACGCAACCGATGTGTTCGTCAGCCTGATTTCCCAGAAATACGGTAAGACAAATACGAAAGACTATCTTGCTAAAAGGAAAGATATGAGCTATAATGAAGATGAGGTTCAAAAGAGCCAGATACCGTCTGGATTGTGTGGGTAAATGGCTATGATGAACGAAATGGAATACAGAACAATCGGTTCGGCACTTGCCGGAGGGTATCGTGCAGCGGTCTATTGCAGGCTGTCAAAGGACGATGACCTGCAAGGCGAAAGTGCCAGTATCGCA
>NZ_QUJD01000025.1:0-32187 GCF_003480555.1 Blautia sp. AM29-29 | reverse complement strand
AGCTATAATGAAGATGAGGTTCAAAAGAGCCAGATACCGTCTGGATTGTGTGGGTAAATGGCTATGATGAACGAAATGGAATACAGAACAATCGGTTCGGCACTTGCCGGAGGGTATCGTGCAGCGGTCTATTGCAGGCTGTCAAAGGACGATGACCTGCAAGGCGAAAGTGCCAGTATCGCAAACCAGCGTGATATGCTGGAAAAATACTGCGAAAAGCAGGGATGGGAGGTTGTGGCAGTCTATCAGGACGATGGCTTCACAGGTCTTAACATGGAGCGTCCTGATTTACAGAGAATGTTGAGAGCCATTGAGCGCAGGCAAATCAACCTTGTCATCACGAAAGACCTCAGCCGACTGGGGCGTAACTATCTGCAAACCGGGCATTTGATTGAGGACTTTTTCCCAAGAAACGGTGTCCGCTATATCGCCATGAATGACGGTATCGACACCCTGCGTGATAACAACGATATTGCCCCGTTCAAGAATATCCTGAACGAGATGTACAGCAAGGATATTTCCAAGAAAGTCCATTCCTCTTATCTTCTGAAAGCGCAGAAAGGACAGTTTACCGGGTGTCTTGCCCCGTTTGGGTATCGAAAAGACCCGGAGGACAAAAACCATCTGCTCATTGACGAGGAAACCGCCCCGATTGTGCGGCTGATTTTCGGATATGCCCTAAACGGTCATGGTCCGAACTATATCCGCAGACGGCTGGAGGAAGAAAAAATCCCCTGCCCCACATGGTGGAACCGGGAACGGGGGCTTCGCAATACCCGCACCAAATGGGAAAAGAAAGACCCGGAAAACGGGCGGTATATGTGGGACTTCTCCGTTATCAAAGACCTTTTGATGAATCCCGTCTACACCGGGGCGATTGCTTCCCAGAAAAAGGACTACCGTTTCAAAATCGGCACGATTGGGGAAAAGAAGCCGGAGGACTGGATTGTGGTGGAGGGGCAGCATGAACCGCTGATTGACCGCATGAGCTTTGACATTGTGCAGAACAAGCTGAAATCCCGCCAGCGTCCGGGGCAGACCAATGAAATCAGCCTGTTTGCCGGACTGATAAAATGCGGCGAGTGTGGGAAGTCGCTGACGATACGCTACACAAACGCAAAACATCCCCAGCAGATTTATTCCTGCAAGACCTACAATGCCTTTGGAAAGAACCACTGCACCCAGCACCGGATTGACTATGACACCCTTTACAGCCATGTGCTGCGGAAAATCCGGGAATGTGCCAGGGCTGCCCTGATGGACGGGGAAGCGGTTGCCGACCGCCTGACCAATACCTGTGAAGCAGAGCAGCGGGAACAGCGGGAAGCAATGGAACGCTCCCTTACAAGGGACGAGGAACGGATTGAGGTTCTGGACAAAATGGTCATGCGGCTGTATGAGGATATGATTGCAGGGCGTATCAGTGAGCAGAATTTCAACACCATGCTGGAAAAGACACAGACCGAGCAGACGGAGCTTAAAACAAAAGTGTCCGAGGGCAGAAAGCGGCTGTCCGATGAAGTCCAGCTTGCCAATGACGCAAAACAATGGGTGGAAGCCATTCAGGAATACGCCAACATCACAGAGCTGGACGCAGCCACCCTCAACCGCTTAATCAAAGAAATCGTCGTGCATGAGCGCATTGACGAAGATAAAACAAGACACATTTCTATCGAAATTCATTTTAATCTCAAACCCATCCCGGAGGTGGAACAGGTCACTGCCTGACCTGTCCCGCCGGGACGGTTCTCTTAAAAACACCATATAGATTTTTTGTACACCGCCGCCCGCCATCGAGCAGAGTTTTACACCTAATTGGGTATAAAACAGCTCATGGCGGGCGGCGGTGTCGTTCTGATCGGCCTTCAGCTTATCCCTCTGCTGTCCGGGCTGTTCAGCTAAATGTCACCCGTTGTCCCTTTTTCCAGAAAAGGAGCTGATATATGGACTTTATCATCGACGCAATCGTTGATTGGCTGAAAGGTCTGCTCGTCGATGGTATCATGGGGAATCTGGACGGCCTTTTCGATAACGTCAATCAGAGCGTTGGCGAAATCGCCACACAGGTAGGCACGACCCCGGCGGACTGGAACGCCGGGGTCTTTTCCATGATACGACAGATCTCCGAAACTGCCATTCTGCCAATCGCCGGGGTCATCCTCACTTTTGTTATGACCTATGAACTGATACAGATGCTCATAGAACGCAACAACCTCCATGAAGTTGACACATGGATGTTTTTTAAGTGGGTGTTCAAAACCTTTGTGGCTGTGATGATCCTGACGAATACCTTCAATATCGTGCTGGCGGTCTTTGATGTGAGCCAGCATGTAATCCAGCAGTCAGCGGGCATTATCCAGAACGGGACAGAAATCACGCCGGATGTGCTGGACAGTCTGCGGACAGAGCTTGAGGCGATGGAGTTAGGCCCTCTGTTCGGACTCTGGCTCCAGTCCTTCCTGATCCAGCTTACCATGATTGCCTTAAACATCGTGATTTTCGTCATCGTATATGGCCGTATGATTGAAATTTATTTACTCACAAGTTTAGCACCTATCCCGTTTGCCACAGTCCCCAACAGGGAAACCGGACACATGGGGCAGAACTATTTCCGCTCCCTCTTTGCGGTGGGCTTTCAAGGTCTGTTGATCTTAGTCTGTGTCGCCATCTATGCGGTGCTGATCCAGAGTATCGCCACCGACGGCGACCCCATCGGGGCGATCTGGGGCTGTGTGGGATATACGGTGCTGCTGTGTTTTACCTTATTCAAAACAGGCAGTCTTGCAAAATCCATCTTCGGCTGCCATTAAGAGACTTCGGGCCATGCTGACCCGAAGCGGAAAGGAGAAATCCATGCAGGAAAAAACTGCGGGCGGAACACCAGCCGCCCCTATAAAGCTGGATGTAAGCGTGCGGGTCATCGAACCTGTGAAAAACCTCATGGGCTTTGCCAGCGTGAAATTCAATGACTGCTTTGTGGTGGAAAATCTGAAAATCGTACAGGGCAGCAAGGGGCTCTTTCTTGGGATGCCCAGCCAGCCAGACGGCAAAGGCGGCTACCGGGATATGGCCTACCCTGTCACAAAGGAGTTCCGGGAACAGCTCAACACCGCTGTTCTGCAAGCCTATGAGGCAAAGCTGGAACAGATGGCGGAGCGCGGCTCTGTGGGGCGTGCGTCCATCAGCGACCAGCTCAAAGCCGGAAAAGCGGCTGCCGAACAGGCAAAGGCAGAACGGTCTCCGAAGGAAAAGCCCAGCCGCAGCGCAGAGCGTTGACCTCGGGCCATGCTGGCCCGAAGCAGAAAGGAGGCGGAAACCATGCCACGCAAACGGGCGGGCTATGACGCGGCCTGCTATTACGACGGAAAACTGCTGGGGCGCTGTACCAAAGCGGACAGCGATGCCTATACCCTGTTGATGAACGCCTGTGGTGGGGACGCCGCCCGGGTCCTGCGGGAATATGCCTATTTTTCCCCGGAACTTCGCGCCATATTGGAAAATGTGGCGCTCATGCAGGCGGACCGGAACCGGACGGGCGGAATGTTCCATGCGCCGAAAAGTTCCCCGTGGGGCGAGGTGCAGAGCTGTGAAACCCTCTGTCCAGGGGTGTTTCTGGTATCTACCGCCAACCACGGCGGAACGATGGTGGCAAACGAGGTAGCCGCCGTCCTCTCCCCAGCGGCCAAAAAATGCGGCTTCAAGGACAAGGGCTATATTTGCTATGAGGAGGACGCACAGGAAAGCGTAGTGCTCCGGGAGCTGCTGGACAAAAAGCTGTGGAAAATCCCTGACCGCATTAAGGACAAAGGACAGTTTGAAGAAAAACTCAATCAGTCCATCCGGCAGTATCACCCCGAATACTGGCGGGCAAGGCAGAGCGGACGAGAGGCCGCCGAAGCTGCCCGCAGCACAGCCCCGGCCAAAGAGGCCGCAAGATAACCTCGGGCCATGCTGGCCCGAAGCAGTAAAGGAGGTGTACCAAAATGGCCTATGTGCCAGTACCAAAAGACCTTTCCAAAATCAAGACAAAGCTGGCCTTCAACCTAACGAGGCGCCAGCTTGTTTGTTTTTCCAGCGCGGCGGCGGTGGGCCTCCCGGCTTACCTGTTTTCCCGTGGCAGTATCGGGAACAGTGCCGCCATGTTCCTGATGATCGGCCTCATGCTCCCGTTCTTCTTTCTGGCTATGTATGAACGAGACGGTCTGCCGCTGGAAAAAGTGCTGAAAAACATCATCCGCACCCGGTTCCTCTATCCCCGTGTGCGGCCTTACAAAACCGAAAACTTCTATGCGCTGCTTAGCGCCAGAAAGGAGGCGCAGCCGATTGCGAAACAGCAGAAGGGCTGGAAAGCCCGCAGGCAGAAAGCCTGAAAAGCAGGGTCTTCTCGGCCTGTTCACGAAAGGAAAGAACATTCCCACCACCGCCCAGCAGACCCTCCCTTACCGGGAAATGTACCGGGACGGGGTGTGCCGGGTAGCGGACCGCTATTACACCAAAACCATTGAATACGAGGACATCAACTACCAGCTCGCACAGTCCGAAGATCAGGCGGCCATCTTTGACGGGTGGAGCGCCTGCCTCAACTACTTTGACAGCAGCCTTCCGTTCCAGCTTTCCTTCCTCAACCACCGGAGCCGCCCGGGCAGCCGGTACAGCGTGAACATCCCCATGCAGGATGACGATTACAACAGCGTCCGGTGTGAGTATGTGGAAATGCTGGAAAACCAGATCGCCAAAAGCAACAACGGCATTGTCCGCACAAAGCTCCTGACCTTCGGCGTGAACGTGGACGACCTTCCCACCGCCAGGGCAAGGCTGGAACGTGTAGAGGCGGACATTTGCGGGAACTTCAAAAAGCTGGGCGTCAAGTGCCGCTCCCTTTCGGGGCTGGAACGGCTGGAGCTCCTTCACGGGCAGCTCCACCCCGGCAGCGGCTCCCCCTTCCGGTTTTCATGGGATATGATCCCCAAAACCGGGCTTTCCACCAAAGACTTTATCGCCCCGGACAGCTTCGACTTCCGTTTCAGCCGTCTGTTCCGGGTGGGGACGACTTGGGGCGCCGCCTCCTACTTGCAGATTTTGGCCTCGGAGCTCTCGGACAAGCTGCTGGCGGAGCTTTTGGAAATGGACGCGGAAATGACCATCACTCTCCATATCCAAACCGTCGATCAGGCCGCCGCCGTAAAATCCATCAAGGCCAAAGTCTCCGACATTGACAAGATGAAGGTGGAGGAACAAAAGAAGGCAGCCCGGTCAGGGTACGACATGGACATACTTCCGCCCGACCTTGTAACGTACAGCAACGACGCAAAGACCCTCTTGGAAGATTTACAGAGCCGGAATGAGCGAATGTTCCTTCTGACCTTCCTTGTGGTAAACATGGCCCCGACCCGCCGGGAGCTGGACAATGACCTGTTCACGGTGTCGGGTATCGTCCAGAAATACAACTGCACCTTGAAGCGGCTGGACTTCCAGCAGGAGGATGGTTTTCTTTCCAGCCTTCCGCTGGGCCATAACGGCATTGAGATCAAGCGCGGCATGACGACCAGCTCCACGGCCATTTTCGTTCCTTTTATGACGCAGGAGCTCCGCATGGATGGCGAAGCCGTCTATTACGGGCTCAACGCACTTTCCCATAACGTCATCATGGCAAACCGGAAAAAGCTCAAAAACCCCAACGGCCTGTTCCTCGGCGTGCCGGGCTCCGGCAAATCCTTTGCCGCAAAGCGGGAGCTTGTGAACGTGTTCCTTGCCACCCGTGACCGGATCATTGTGGTGGACCCGATGGGCGAATACTCGCCCCTTATCAAGCGGCTGGGCGGACAGGTCATCGAGATCGCCCCGGACAGCCCCCACCACATCAACCCGATGGACATTGACCTGAGCTTTGACGAGGAAAACCCGATGGCGCTGAAAGCCGACTTTATCCTGTCGCTGATGGAGCTGATCGTTGGCGGCAAGGATGGCTTGCAGCCGGTGGAGCGGACCGTCATTGACCGCTGTGTACGCCAGATGTACCGGGAACATTTGCAGGACCCGGAAACAAGCAAAATGCCGACCCTCCAAACCCTGTATGACCTGCTCTGTTCCCAGCCGGAGGGCGAGGCGGTACGGCTGGCAACTGCCCTTGAAATCTATGTGTCGGGTTCCCTTAACGTGTTCAACCATGAAACCAATGTGGACCTGAACCGCCGTCTGGTATGCCTTGACTTAAAAAAGCTGGGGGCCGGGCTTCGGACGATTGCCATGCTCATTATGCAGGACTTGGTAAACTCGCAGGTGTCCATGAATTTCCTGCGCGGTATCGCTACATGGTGCTACTTCGACGAATTTCATGTGCTGCTCCGTGACCGTCTGACGGCAAGCTATTGTGTGGCGATCTGGAAAATGCTGCGAAAAAAAGGGTGCGTTCCAAGTGCTTTAACGCAGAACGTAAAGGTGCGCCCAGATAGGGCGCTGTGCAAAGCAGTTTAAGGTACTGCCGCACACGGCAGTGTGCGAAACAATCTGCCTTACCGACTAAGGAGAAATCCTTTACGGGAACAGCGCATGGCAGAAAAAGGAATAGTCACCAAAGGACTTAGGTGCGACTGTTTCCTAATGTTAAGAAGATATGAGGATAAGATTGGGTTTATCGAATGCAAGGTTCCAGTTCCTGTTTTTTGCAGGTGTGGGAAAAGTCCTGAAACCCATGTCATAACGCTGTCACGTCATCTTTCACGGCGGGACAACTGCCAACACGTTATGAAACAGGCGTGAGAACACGTCACAAAGAACCGAAAGCATATCCGACAATCTTCATTAACCTATGCACAGTGCTAACTGGGGATTGCCTAAGTTCGGCTCATTTGCCGGATATGGTAACGGAGGCTCCATAGTAGTTTGAGAACCCTGAATTGACAGGGAATGCCGTAAATTCGGATGCGGGAAAGCCGCTTACATGGCGAAGGGAGCCAGTTAGTAACATCTAAAATGTAGGAATGAAAGGGAGGAGAAACCTCAATGAAACCAACATCTGAAATTTTAGAGCGTATTGAAAAGTGTTCCAGCGAACACAAAGACGGCGTGTTCACAAGGCTTTACAGATATTTGCTTCGTGAAGATATTTACTACGCCGCCTACCAGAAACTTTATGCAAACAAAGGCGCAACAACACAGGGTATCGACGACGATACCGCAGACGGTTTCAGTGACTTCTATGTAAAAGAGTTAATCCAGTCATTAAAGGATGGAACCTACAAGGCTAATCCTGTAAGGCGTGAGTATATTCCAAAGAAAAATGGAAAACTCCGCCCTCTGGGTATCCCGTCTTTCCGTGACAAACTCCTGCAAGAAGTTGTCAGAATGATTTTGGAAGCTATCTATGAACCTGTCTTTGACAGTCATTCCCACGGTTTCAGACCGGGCAAAAGCTGTCATACCGCACTCCGTCAGATTTCTTCTGACTTCACGGGCGTGGTTTGGTTTATCGAGGGCGATATTCAAGGTTGTTTTGATAACATCAATCACGAAAAACTGATTGAAATTTTGAGCAGGAAAATCAAAGACAGTCGTTTTCTGAACATCATTCGCCAGTTTTTGAAAGCTGGGTATATCGAGAATTGGAAGTACAACGCCACTTACAGCGGTTCTCCGCAGGGTGGTATCTGCTCTCCAATACTTGCAAATATCTATCTGAATGAGCTGGACAAGAAGTTTCGGGAAATCGCAGAACGCTTTGATAAACCGAGGTCTGCATATCAGACACCGGAATATCATGCGGCAAGCAAAGAATTAAAAAGACTGTCCTATTGGATTGACCATACCGCTGATGAAGCGGCAAGACAAGAACTGATTGACCAACATAGGGCGCAGAAGAAAGCTATGAGAAATCTGCCCTGCAAACCTGCCGACAACAAGAAGTTTACTTTTGTCCGTTATGCGGACGATTGGCTGGCAGGCGTGTGCGGCACAAAAACGGAATGTGAGGAATTGAAAGCCGAAATCGCTGAATTTCTAAGCACAGAGCTGAAATTAACTCTAAGCGAGGAAAAGACGCTGATAACGCACAGCTCCGAAAAAGTCCGCTTCATTGGCTATGATATTTGTGTCCGCAGAAATCAGGAAGTCAAAGGTCACAGAATGAAAAACGGAACGTGGAGAAAATCCCGTACCCTGCACATGAAAGTCGCCTTGTCTATTCCCCATACGGAAAAGATTGAAAAATTCATGTTTGCAAAGAAAGTCATTCGCCAGCAGGAAAACGGGGAGTTTCAGCCGATACACAGAGCCGGACTTCTCAACCTTGCGGATTACGAGATTGTGGAACAGTACAATGCCGAAGCAAAAGGATTATGCAACTATTACAATCTGGCTTGTGATTATCACACGCTGGACTACTTCTGCTATCTCATGGAGTACAGTTGCTTAAAGACGATTGCCAATAAGCATAAAACCAGTATCCGCAAAATCATTCGCCAGTATAAAGACGGGAAAACATGGTCTGTCCCTTATGAAACTAAAGCAGGGACTAAACGTGTTCGCCCTGTTAAAATCGCAGACTGCAAGCGTGGCGAAGCGAGTGACATTATTTATCAGAGAAAGAAATTTAGCTGGAAAACCACTATCAGACAACGGCTCAATGCCAGAGTTTGTGAATTATGTGGGTGTAAAGAAGCCGATTTGTATGAAGTTCACGTCATACGGAACTTAAACGAGTTGGGTAATTCTGATTGGGAAACCGTGATGAAAAAGAAGCGGAGAAAAACGCTTGTTGTTTGCAGCAAGTGCCATGAAAGAATACACAGACACTAATCAATACGTCAATTACTAATGGGGAGCCGGATACTTCGAGAGGAGTAAGTCCGGTTCCGAGGGAGGGTGTAGGAAACCTGCCGCCAGCGGCGGCAAGGCGCCTTTACCCTACCCTACGATTTTCTGGCAAGCCCGGAGATTGAGAACATCTTTGAAAACTCGGACTTCCTTGTGCTGCTCTCGCAGGCACAGGGGGACCGGCAGATTTTAGCCAAACAGCTTGGGATCAGCCCCCACCAGCTTTCCTATGTGACCCATGCCAATTCCGGCGAAGGGCTGCTGTTCTTCGGGAACACCACCATCCCGTTTGTTGACCGCTTCCCGCAGAACACCGAGCTGTACGCCATTATGACCACCCGCCCGGAGGACAAAAAACAGGAAATGAACCGGGCATAACACACTTCGGGCCATGATGGCCCGAGGTTTGGAAAGGAGGGATACATCATCGGAAAGAAACCGGACAAACGGAATTTTCAAAGGCCGGGGCCGACGGAGGATACCGGGGGCAATCGCCCCGGACCGGCTGAACGGGAAAGACCTTCCCCCGCACCATCCCGACGTCTGCGGTTTGAGGACGAGGATACCGGACAGGACATCCCTTCGGGCCACAATGGCCCGAAGTCCAAAAGCGGCAAGTTTCAAGAGGACAGCCGGAAAAGCCGTCCCTCTGACCGCATGAGGCAGGAGGATGAAGCGGGCGGGCCGCAGGATACCGGCAAGGCACAGGAGCCGGAGGGCTCCGCCGAGAAGGCCGGGAGCAAAAAGGACAAGTACCAGAAAGCACAGGCAAAAGCGGAACACGCCGGGGGAAAGCTGGGAAAGGCCCGGGAGAAACTGGACAAGACCGAGGCAAAACGGGCAGCGAAGAAGCCGCCGGGGCTTGCAAAAAAGGCAGTCCGGGGAGCCCGCACAGAAGCGTGGTTCTATGTCCACAACAAGATACACGAGGTTGAGCATGAAAATGTGGGTGTGGAAGGAGCCCATAAATCCGAGCTGGCCGCAGAGGCCGGAGCCCGGAAACTGACCCGCTATGCCAAACGCCGCTGGCGGGAACACCCAGCCCGGAAGGTGGCAAAGTGGGAACGGAAGGACATAAAAGCCCGGGCCAATGTGGATTTCCAAAAGATGGCCTCCGAGCACCCGGAACTTGCCAGCAATCCGCTTTCCCGTGTGCAGCAGAAATGGAAACTGAAACGCCGGTATTCCAAAGAAGCAAAGGCGGCTGCAAAACAGGGCGCAAAGGCCGCAAAGAAAACCGCTGCCGCTTCGAGAACTGCGACCCGTCGGGCGGCACAGTTTGTGACCCGTCATCCCGTGGCGGTGCTGGTCCTGCTCCTGCTGTTGCTGCTCTGTTTTCTTGTGTCGGCGGTAAGCTCTATCTTTCCCACGCTTGGCAGCGGCCTTGCCAATGCGTTATCCGGCACCTCCTACGCCTCGGAGGATACGGACCTGCTGGGCGTGGACGAGGACTACACGGCACTGGAAAACGAGCTGGCGCAGACGGTAACGAACATCGAAAGCACCCATCCCGGCTATGACGAGTACCGCTATTCCGTGGACGAGATCGGCCATAACCCCTATGAGCTGGCATCCTATCTCTCGGCAAAGTACCATGTGTATTTCCGGGAACAGGTGCAGGACGAACTGCGGGAGATCTTCGAGGCACAGTATGAGCTGACCTTGACGGAGGAAGTCGAGATACGCTACCGCACCGAAACCAGCACCGACCCGGAGACCGGGGAAACCACCACCGAGGAAGTCCCCTATGAGTATTACATCTTAAATGTGACCCTCACAAACAAGACGCTGCCCGCCGTGATCCTGCCGAGGCTTAACGAACAGCAGCGGGAAATCTACACCGTTATGCAGCAGCTCAAAGGCAACAAACCCTATCTGTGGGAAGGGATTTACAACGGCGGCGAAGATACCGGCCCCAGCTATGAGATACCCGGCGAGGCGCTGGATGACCCGGCTTTTGCGGCGCTCATGGAAGAAGCCACAAAGTACATCGGCTGGCCCTATGTGTGGGGCGGCTCCAGCCCGTCCACCTCCTTTGACTGTTCGGGCTTTGTCTGCTGGGTGTACACGGCCAGCGGCGTCCACAACCTGCCCCGTACCACGGCGCAGGGCATTTATAACCAGTGTGCTATCATTTCCCCCTCCGAGGCAAAGCCCGGCGACATTATCTTTTTCACGGGAACCTATGACAGCCCCGGCCCTGTGTCCCATGTGGGGATTTATGTGGGCGACGGGATGATGCTCCATTGTGGTTCGCCCATCCAATACGCAAACATCAATTCAAGCTACTGGCAGACACATTTCTATGCCTTCGGGCGTTTGTGAGCCAGAGGAAAGGAGTCCTTGCATGAACAAGATCGACAAGCTCGATAAGGAATTGGAAAAAGCCCGGGAGAAGGCTGCCGAATGGCAGGCAAAAATCCGGGAGCTGGAAAAGCAGAAACAGGAGGAAGAAAACAGCCAGATCGTGCAGGCGGTGCGCTCGCTCAAACTGACCCCCGCCCAGCTTATGGCTTTTCTGAATGACCCCAAAAACAGCCTTACCGCTTCGGGCCATACTGACCCGAAGCCGGAGGCACTCGAAAAGGAGGACACAGCCCATGAAGAAAATTAAATACCGCAGGCTGGCGGCGATGGCTGCCAGCCTTTTGTGTTGCCTGAGCTTTACGGTCCCGGCCTACGCCCAGAGCAGCGAGCCGCAGCCGGAGACAACGCCCGCCCCGGTGGAAACCGAAGCGGAGCCGGAAACCCAGAACCCCTTTACCCCGGACGGGACGGGAACCGTGGTGGACAACGCCACCGACGAGGATGGAAAGGAGTTCTACACCATCACCACCGCAGACGAGAGCGTGTTTTATCTGGTGATCGACAAACAGAAAACCAGCGAGAACGTCTATTTCCTCAATACCGTTACCACAGACGACCTTCTGCCTCTTGCCGAACAGGGTAAGGAACCGCCCAAAGAAGTGACCCCGGAGCCAGAGCCAAAGCCCACCGAACCGGTGGAGGAAGTACCGGAACCCGAGCCGGAGAAAAAGGACAGCCCCCTTCTCTCTCTGCTCCTGATCGGCGCGGTGGTGCTGGCCGGCGGTGGAATTGGTTACTATTTCAAGATTTACAAGCCGAAGCATGAGGCCCCGGATTTGGAAGATGATTACTGCGAATATGAGGACGGGGAGCTGGAGGAGATTGCAGAGGAACCCGAGAACGAAGATACCCCGCCGTGGGAGGAAGATACGGAGGAATGAGAATGAATTTTACAAGCAGCCCTTTTGAACGAATGATGAAGGAAGTACCGCACCCCGGCTGGGACAATGACAACCCTTGTAAGGGATGCCGTTACTACAAGGAGTGCAAAGGAAAGAAAAAACAGTGCCGGAAGAAGTTCCGGGCGCTGATCGTGGAGCCCCGCCCTTCGGGCCATCGTGGCCCGAAGTCTTAAATGGACGCCCGGGAGCTGACCCGTGACGAGAAGAAGAAAATCCGTTCTCTGGTCACGGGGATGTGTGCCAACTATGACAGGGAAAGCGGCCTGTGCCTTCCTCTGGACTGTGCCTGTTATATGCTGCACAAGTGCTGGACAGGGGCGTACTGCCGTTACTTCCGTGAGGCTGTCCTGCCCCTTGACCCGGAGCTTCAAGCGGCGCTGACAACGGAAGGCATCTCCCCGGAACTGCGGGCCTGTGCGGTCTGCGGAAAGGCGTTTTTGCCCGAGGGGCGTCAAGCCTACTGCTCCGACGTCTGCAAGGCCGAAGGAAACCGTCGGAAAAGCCGGGAACGCATGAGGAAAATGCGGGAGAAAAGGCCGGGCGGCTGTTACGATTTGCCGCCTCCAAAGGCTTGACATTCCGGGCTTTTTTGGGGGTGTTTCCGGGGTGGGAATATCTTATTACATTTCTCCCCGGTCTGCCCTCTTATTTCGTAACATCCAGCACTTCGGGTCATGTTGACCCGAGGCACAGAAAGGAGGGATCTCTTGGAGACAGTACAAGGATATGTGATTTTGAAAGCTGCCACCTTTGAAACCGGACACGGCTTTGCGCTGGGGCATAATCCGGGAGCGCCGAGCCCCTTTGTGACCTGGCAGTTTACCGAGGGGGAAAACGGCCATCGGGATTACTACTGGGGCCGCTATGGAACCAGTCAGGCGTGGGCGCAGCGGGACTTTGACCGCCGGGTGGACGACTATCAGCAGTTTTACCATGCGGCGGTCAAGCATACCGAGCTGGGACCGGAGGGCGTTTACCGCTATTATTCCACCCAGCGGCCCGTGGACATAGGAACTTACCCGAAGCCGCCGGATAACCAGCCTCTTTCCATCGTCAACTACGATGACGACAGGCGGCGTCCTGTGGCAGACGGCAGGCTGATGGCATGGGGCGAACTGACCTATGCAAAACCGCTGACCGAAAAGCAGATGGAGGATTATGAACTGAAACCAGCACCGGGCAATCCTGACCGGGTGCGCCCATCCATTACCGCCCGGCTTAAAGAAGGAACCAGAGGGCAGAAACCCCCGAAGGAGCCCGGCCAGAAGCGGAGCCATAAAAACCATGAGGAACGATAAAGGAGGAACGCCATGCACGAAAAAGACAACTATCTGAAAACCGCCGAGCTCTCCACGGAGCAGAACTGCAACATGATCGACGGCGTACCCAACAACACGCCCATCCCACCCACGCCCCCGGAGCTGGACGCAAAACCGCTTGATAAGGTAAAGGAACCCAAAGAGCGCCGGAAAGGCCGGGAGCTGGAACGCTGATGGAGAACCGCAAGCGGAATGTCCATCTGCACGTCATGGTAACGCCGGACGAGCTGGCAGCCATCCATGAACGGATGGCTGAGGTGGGCATTTCTAACGCCGGGGCTTATGTACGGAAAATGGCTCTGAATGGGTATATCCTGCACATCGACCTTGCGCCCGTAAAAGAGCTGATCTCTCTGCAACGGCGCTGTTCTAACAATCTCAATCAGGTTGCCATACACGCACATACCTATGGCGTGTACCCGGAGGAAATCGACGGATTGAAGCGGGACTATGAAAAGCTGTGGGGCGAGGTGTCAAAGGTGCTGCGGGAGCTCTCCGAGCTGGTGGCAAAGTAAGACGAGGGCGGCAGGTTCCGATGTTGGGACCTGCCGCCTTGTTCTTTTTACCATCTATATCTATGTTTCCGAAAATGTAATTCCCGAAGTCCAGCCTCTTTACAAATAGACGATAGAATTTTTAGTATTTCTTCTCGTGTAGAATTAAGCCATTCAGCAAGCTCACGATCATAGAAACAATAAGCGACATCTTCGCCTGTGCCATATGTCGAATAGGCTTTTTCCTTTTTGGCTATTTTCAATCGTCTGCGAATTGCTGTTAGCATATCAGTGATAGTATAGAGTTTTTCTCTCCATAAAGAGTTTTGGACAGAAGATTTTCCATCAGCCTGTTTTAATATGGAGCCATCACGAGTTCTTAGTACCCCTGTATTCAAGGCAATTAGCGTATCTTCAATCGCTTTATCAAAATCCTCCATTCGACCTTCTTGATAAATGTCATCTTGAAAGGCTGGACGATCAAAGCACTCCAAATAAAATTGGACAAGCTCTTTATCTTTTTCAAAGGCAGGTGTGGAAGAAGTAGTTTCGACTTCCAAAATTGCTGTCTGTTCTGCAAGCTGCTTCCAACTTTGTAGCAGTTCTTTAGGATAACGAGTAATATCCGTATCAATCAATTTAGAACAAGACTGGCATAACCAAATTCCATTTTCAAACGACTTTCTTTCTTCGGGTGTCATAGAAGCGTCATAGCGTGGACCGCCTTGAGCCGCTGCACAGATATGAGCTGCTACCCCTATATTTGTAATTTTTTCAGGATTGGTATTTGCCCCACAAGTCAACTTTCGGCAAGCAGGATTACTACATCTTCTACCAACCCGATTTGCCAGTAATTCCTTTGTTGCTGAAGTAAAGTCGTCTCTGCTGTTCCCCATGTTCATCACCTCGTCTAACCAAAATATTGATTTCATTATATCATAACTTTTTAGATAAAACCATCAAGCTTCGGGCCAGCATGACCCGAAGTTTTAGGACAGGATTTACTAATCTTTCGCAACATTTATGTCCCCGGGCAGGCATGATAAAATAGAGGTAGGAAGGATAGATAAAGGAGGTTTTGAAGATGAAGATACTGCTGAAAATATTGGTTGCTCCCTTTGCTTTAGCGTTGTCCCTTCTGGCGGCTCTGCTGGTGTTCCTATTTGATATTTGTGCCGTCCTGCTGACGATTGCCTCTGTGATCCTGACGGTGCTGGGTGTCGCTCTCTTTTTCACGCCGACGCCCATAGGCGGGATTGTATTTCTGTTTCTTGCCTTCCTTCTTTCGCCGTATGGACTGCAAGCGGCGGCGGGCTCCCTTCTTTGGGCGCTGGACGGAGGCAAATCCGCTCTGTACCGGTTTCTGGCAAGTTAAGCAGCCTCGGGCCATACTGGCCCGAAGTCGGGGCGGTCTGAATGGGCCGCCCCTTTCTCATGGAAAGGAGGAATGATTTTTGGCTACCACAACTTTGTTACAGCGCCATGCGGGCGAAGGCGAAACGATTGCTGAGGCTATCCGGGATTGTCTGGACTATGGCAAGGACCCGGAGAAAACAGAAAGCGGAAAGTATATCTCCGCTTATGAATGTGATCCGGCCACCGTGGCGGACGAGTTCCTTTTGGCAAAGGCCAGCTATGCCGCTATGACGGGCCGGGAACAGAAGAAAGAAAATAATGTGCTGTGCTATCAGATACGACAATCCTTCTATCCGGGCGAGATCACCCCGAAGGAGGCGAACCGTATCGGCTATGAGCTGGCTATGCGCTGGACAAAGGGGCGGCACGCTTTTATCGTTACCACGCACACCGATAAGCAGCACATCCATTGTCACATTTATTACAACTCCACCACCCTTGACTGCACCCGGAAATTCCGAAATTTTTGGGGCTCCAGCTTCGCCCTTCGGCGGCTCTCTGACAGGCTGTGCCTTGAAAACGGGCTATCCATCGTGGAGAACCCGAAGCCCCGGAGCAAGGGCAAGTATCGGAACTATGGAGAGTGGCAGAAAGACCGGAAAGGGCCGCTTTCCTATCAGGACAGGCTGCGCCTTGCCATTGATACTGCGTTGGCGGAACGCCCCGCTGATTTGGACGAATTTCTCAATTTGATGAAGCGGGCCGGGTATGAGGTCAAGACGGTTCGGGGCGGCGGTATCAGCTTCCGGCTGACCGGGCAGGGACAGGAACGCTTCACCCGTCTGCGTGCCTCCACGCTGGGGGACGGCTACGACTTGCAAGATGTTCTGTCCGCCATTGAGGGCAAAGAAAAACGCCCCGGGCGCTCGGAGCGGAAAATCAGTCTGGCGGTGGATATTCAAGCAAAGCTGGCTGCCGGTAAGGGGCCGGGATATGAACGCTGGGCGAAGGTATTTAACATTAAGCAGATGGCCGCCGCTCTTGCCTATATACAGGACAATAACCTGACCGATTATGAGCAGTTGGCGAAGAAAGCCACCGAGGCGGCAGACCGTTTCCATGTTATTTCCGAACAGGTCAAGCAGACGGAGCAGGCCATGAAAACCAATGCCGGGCTAAAGGCCGCAACGGTTCAGTATGCCAAAACCCGCCCAGTCTTTGAGCAGTATAAGGCGACGAAGTACAGCCGGAAATTCCTTGCGGAGCATGAGGCCGACCTTGAACTGTACCGGGCTGCACAAGCGGAAATGCGCTCTCTGCTGGGCGGGGCGAAGCTCCCTAAAATGGATGTGCTGAAGGAGGAAGGCCGCAAGCTCACAGCAAAGAAAAAACAGCTCTATGGAGAATACCAGAAGGCACGACGGGATATGCAGGAGATCGTCACGATCAAGGCGAACATTGACACTCTGATGGGCTACACCGAGCCGGGAAGAAAGCAGGAAAAGGAGCGTTAAGGTTATGAAAATAAGGAGCAAAGCGACGCTGACACTTCGGGCCATGTTGGCCCGAAGATACGGGTTTGGGGCGAGCCCCAACAAGCCGCCTTTGTGCCACTTGTGGCCACAGAGGCATTGCTTGCCACTTAGCGACAGCCCCTAAAATGGCGCAAAAAAACAGAGGCCCTTATTCTGGAACCTCCGTTTCTCTGGCTTTCTTAATGCCCTCGGCTGTGGCTTCTATTACAACAAGCTCTTTTTCATTCATAGAATTTAGGAGCACATCAATGTGCTTTCTGCAAGAACTTGACCTTGCCCCTCCGTCCGCATGAATAAACTGGTCAACTGAAACGTCAAACATGGTAATGAGTTTAACAAAAAGGTCGAAGCTGGGATACTGACCTTTGTTCTCAATATTCATAATGGTACGGGAGTCACGGTCTACTAATTCCGCAACGTAGGCTTGTGTCCAGCCCTTTTCTTCTCTGGCTCTTTTGAGAGCTGCCCCGAGGCCGTGAAAGTCAAACCTTCTTTCATCTTGGTTCATTCTCATATCACCCTATATCATTGTACATTTCTGGTTGGATTATGAGAATGTAATGAAACTTTATGTAAGGTAGTATTTCATTTCACTATTCACTTGTAAAATCTTGATGTAAAAGCCAACAGGCTATATAATTTATGAAGAAATAATTTTTTCAAAAATTCGTCCGCTGTAACATTTCACGGACATTTGCCTGTTATACTATCTGCAAAAAGCAAAGGAAGTGAGGATATGAAGCAGATTTTAATTGTCGAGGACGACAGTTTTTTGAATAAGATGTTGGCCTATAACCTGACCGCAGACGGCTACGGCGTGACTTCTGCCCTAAATGCCAGAACCGCAGCCGAAGCCATCCGCCAGCGGGAATTTAATTTAGTGCTGCTGGACATCAACCTGCCGGACGGGAACGGTTTTGAACTGTGCAAGCTGATAAAGCCCCAGCACCCGGATACCATCGTGATTTTCCTGACCGCCAACGATCAGGAGAGCGACCAGATACGGGGCTATGAGGTGGGCGCGGTGGACTACATCACAAAGCCCTTTGTGATCGGGACCTTGCAGCGGAAAATCAAAGCCATGTTCGCCATGCTGGAACACCACAAACCGGCCAAGGACATTTACGACGACGGGCGGCTGTTTCTGGACTTCTCGGAACAGACGGCTTCCTTAAATGGCAAGCCCCTGACCCTATCCCCGATGGAGTACAAAATGCTGAACCTGTTCCGCAAAAATCCCCGGCAAGTGCTGACCCGTGGGCAGCTTTTGGAAAAGCTGTGGGATATAGACGAAAGGTTTGTAGACGAACACACCCTGACAACTTCTATCAGCCGGATTCGCAGCAAGATTGAATCCGACGGCGGCGCGCCCTACATCAAGACCGTTTACGGCATGGGCTATCAATGGACGGGAGGCGAGGCAAAATGAAGTTTCAAAACCTCTCGGTAAAGCGGCTGTTTGGCCGGGTGGCAATAGGGTTTGCCCTCTCCATGTCCGGGATCACCATAGCCCTTTTTCTTGTGACAAAACAGACGGCGGTGCTGCTGACGGGCGGGGCGCTGCTGTTGTGCGCCCTTGTAGGGATTTTTGTACTGACGCAGGCGTTTGGAAAACGGTTATCACAGTTTACCGCTGACCTGTGCCAGACCTTAGACCACATGATTGCCGGAAATGAAGCGCCCCAGCGGCCAGAGGACAGCGAAACCCAGCTTGCCAGAATCGGACACCGGCTGGCAAGGCTTTACCAGATCATGCAGGAGAACCGCCGCCGGGTGGACGAGGAACGGCAGGAGTTACAGACCCTTGTATCGGATATTTCCCATCAGGTGAAAACGCCGGTAAGCAATCTGAAAATGGCGACGGACACCCTGCTGGAAAAGCCTATGGCCGAGGCAGAGCGCACCGACTTTATCCGGGGAATCCGCAGCCAGACGGATAAGCTGGACTTTCTCTTTCAGGCCCTTGTGAAAACCTCCCGTCTGGAAACAGGCGTGATCCAGTTGGACAAGAAACCGGGCCGCCTCTTTGATACCGTGGCACAGGCCATGAGTGGGATCGTGTATGCAGCGGAGAAAACGGAAATCGCCGTGTCTGTGGACTGCCCGGAGGATTTGACCGTTTCCCATGACAGCAAGTGGACATCGGAAGCCCTCTTTAACCTGCTGGACAATGCGGTGAAGTACACCCCGGCAGGCGGGAAAATCGCTGTGTCTGTGGTGCTGTGGGAAATGTATGTGGAAATCAAAGTGACCGACACTGGCAAGGGCATTTCCGAAAGCAATCAGGCCGCTATCTTCCAGCGCTTCTATCGTGAAGAAGAAGTACACGAACAGCAGGGTGTAGGCATTGGCCTGTATCTGGCCCGCGAGATCGTAACGCGGCAGGGCGGCTATATCAAAGTGGTTTCGGAGCCGGGCAAGGGTTCGGAATTTTCCATTATGCTTCCCTTGCGTTGAGAGAAACTTTCTGCTTCGGGTCAAGTTGGCCCGAAGTGCAGAGATAAAATGAAATATCCGAGCGTTGTAACATTTCACCTCAATTTTCAATGAATTTTTTTAGCCGCTGTAACATTTCGCGGACATTTGGGTTTTACAATACACTTATCAACAGGTAGGAAGCCTTGAAAGGAGTTTTGAATATGAGCATTTTACAGACGATTGACCTGAAAAAGTATTACGGTACAGAACCGAACATTACCCGCGCCCTTGACGGCGTAAATTTCTCCGTGGAGGACGGCGAGTTTGTGGCTGTTGTGGGAACCTCTGGTAGCGGCAAGTCCACCCTGCTTCACATGATGGGCGGGTTGGACACTCCCACCAGCGGAACCGTGATTGTCCGAGGCGAAGAACTGGCAAAGAAGAACGACGAGCAGCTTACCATCTTTCGCCGCCGCAACATCGGCTTTATCTTCCAGAACTATAACCTTGTTCCCATCTTGAATGTGTATGAGAACATTGTCCTGCCGGTGGAGTTGGACGGGGACACGGTGGATCAGAAGTTTTTGGACGAAATTGTTCACCTACTGGGGCTGGAAGATAAACTGAAAAATATGCCGAACAATCTATCCGGCGGACAGCAGCAGCGTGTGGCTATCGCCCGCGCCTTGATTACCAAACCGGCTATCGTGCTGGCGGACGAACCGACCGGCAATCTTGACAGCAAGACCAGCACTGAGGTGCTGGGGCTTATCAAGCGCACCAGTGCGGAGTTCCGGCAAACCGTTGTGATGATTACCCACAACAACGATATTGCCCGTCTTGCAGATCGGATTGTCCGCATTGAGGACGGCAAAATTGTGGAATAAGTAGGGGGTGGCAGACTATGACATGGCCTTTTGAAAATGATACCAGTAACATTGAAAAGAAACTGGCAAAGCGCAGTTTGCACCATGAACGGCAGCGTAATTTATTTGCAATCATTGCTCTGGCGCTAACTGCATTTATGATAACTGCGACATTCAGTATTGGCTTTAGTTACTTTGAAACCTACCAAATGCAACAAATCCGCTTAATGGGAACTACCGCAGATGCCGGAATCACAAATGTAACGGAAGAACAGTTGGTTGAGATTTCAAAATCAAGTCTTGTACTTGACGTAGGCATACAGCAGCGTTTAGGTAGTGTTGATACAGAACAACTGAGAAACGCAAGATTAGGTGTAGTATGGATAAATGATACAGAGTGGGAACACCACCGTCTTCCTACTATATCAGGTGTTGTAGGAAATTATCCGTTAAGTAAAAGCGAAATCATGTTGCCTACATGGGTGCTTGAACAGATGGGTATTTCTGATCCACAAATAGGGATGGAAATTGTGTTGTCATACCAAATTGGCGATAGCTATGATTATGTCACGGACACCTTTTTGCTGTCGGGCTACTATACGGACTACATTCCAATGCGCACAAATAATCGTGGTTATGTTTATGTTTCATCCGCTTTTAAGGATAGCTTAAATGTATCACTGGATAATAGTGTTACGGCAATGATCCGTTTTCAAGGCAATGATAATGCTGACAAAAACTGTGAAAGATTGCGGCGTGATATTGACTTTACAGAAGGGCAAACATTTGAAATTGTACCATTAGAACAGGCAAATGGTGGAACTATTATTTTAGCTGTAATAATTTTAGCAGTTTTTATATCCTTTAGCGGCTATCTGCTGATTTATAATATTCTTTATGTCTCTGTCGTAAAAGATGTGCAATTCTATGGCCGTCTTAAAACGATTGGAACGACCCAAAGGCAGATAAAGAAAATTATCTATAAGCAGGCAATCAGAATCTCTTGTATTGGTATTCCGATTGGTCTGTTACTTGGTGCGGTTGTTTCCTTTGGCATTGTTCCTTACTTCCTGAATATGATGTATTCAACAAATTCTGATGTGGGAACAAAAGTATCTTTTTCGCCGTTTATTTTCATAGGAGCGGCCATATTTACGTTCATTACCGTTATGATTGCAAGCATGAAGCCCGCCAAAATTGCCGGAAGTGTTTCACCAATAGCAGCACTCCAATATACAGCAGCCAGCACACAGAGCAGCGCCAGAAATTGTAGCAAAATGAAGTTGTCCAGAATGGCATGGAACAATGTCTTTCGTAATGCTAAGAGTACAACCCTTGTTTTTGCATCGCTTTTTTTCGGCCTTTCCTTGTTCCTTGTCGTCACAGGGCTATTACATGGTTTAAGCCCGGAGAATTATGTGAGCCAATGGGGAGTAAGCGATTTTGCACTCACATATAGTATCCACGAAAGAGAAGATTTAATTTCCAGCGAAATGGTTTCAGAGATTGGTCAGCTTGACGGCATTGAGAATTTGAGGTTGACCTATGCACCTTATCCTCAAGTAGCAGCAGATGTTGTATATGACGATGCTGTATTTCACGAGTTTCTTGCGTCATTAGACGGAGTAAACGGCATTGATTTTTCTGATCCGGCAAAATTAGAAAATTATCAGCAAAACTTTTTTAGCGGGGTTTTTGGAATTGACAGTGCATATTTGGAAGAAATCAATAAAACCTTAAACTTGCCTATTGACACGTCTGCCTTTGAACAAGGAAAGGTTGTGCTGCTGTCCAAAACAGTAGAAGGCCTTATTCAGCCAGGGCAGGAAATAACAATCCAGACGCAGAACGGACAGCATTCCTTTATTGTAGCGAACGGTTATTTGAATGAAGGGTTTCGAGCAGGAGGAGGCAATGAGAGAGGGACGGCTCCTGATTTGTATATTAGTCAAACAGCTTTGAAAGAACTCTTTCCGCAATATAGAGTGTTCCGCGTGGCCTTTGATACGGATGGTCAACATGACGAAAGTATACTGCAAGAATTAAAGCAAATCACCGCATCACAAGCTAACATTGATATTATATCCCGATATGAACGGCGAGAAGAAATGCAGGAATATCTCATTACAGCAAAGGTTTTAGGAACAGGGTTGTCCGTGATCCTGCTGCTTGTTGGTGTCATGAACTTTGTCAATACAATGGTTGTCAATGTAAATACTCGGCGCTATGAATTAGCTGTTCTTGAAAGCATTGGAATGACAAAGCGACAAATCAAACGAATGCTATTTATGGAAGGTTTCTATTATTGGGGCGTTTCCCTTTCCCTTGCAGTCACCATTGGAACAGCAATCTTCATCTTGCTATATATGATTTTTAGTAAAGTGGCCTATTATGCTGTTTTCTCCTATCCATTTATCCCACTGGTGCTGGTGTCTGGACTGGTGTTGCTAATCTGCCTTATTGTGCCTATATGGGTCTACAAAACTGACGTTAACCTTCCAGTTGTGGAGCGATTGCGGTTGACAGAGTGAGTTTAATCAAATAGCAAAACATCCTTAGATCAATCATATCGAAGCGGAGCAGATTTTAGCTGCTCCGCTTCTTTAGTATTTTTCAAAAAATTCTTTTGAAATGTCCGAGCTTTGTAACAATTCAGCCTGTTTTTCTGTCGAAATCAAAGACGCCTCGGACATTTGTGTAACATTTGTAGTTTATGCTTGTGGTAAATCAATTAAGAAACATCTGCCCCCACAGCGGGGAAAAGAAAAAAACCGCTGACGGGCAGAGGATTTCGCGTGCTTTCCTATATCACTGACGATACGGCGGTTTTGAGAAATCAGAGCCGCCGTTTCTTTTCGCCCCCTAAACCAACGACGACCTAACACCGTGTAAATCCACGGCGGCATATAGGAGGATTGCCGCCGTGTCTATCTTTGCCTTTTTTCACAGTGCCCATGACCTACATCAGTTAAAAAAAGCATAGCCCCGCCTCCGGGTTATTCCGGCTATGTATGCGAAATTTGTTGGAACCTTAACTATTATGTCATTTCATGCGTCCGTGTGGTTTCATGCCGCCCGGGCGCTTTTGCGTTCTTATGGGGCTGCTTCGGGTCATGTTGGCCCGAAGTCATTCCCCGGTGCCGCTCCCCGCCGCCTTCGTTTCGGTCACTCGTCAACCAACAACCGAAACGGAGGTCAATATGGCTATTATCAATTTGCGGGACTATTACCCATTCTATACATCGGATTGCTTCATGGAAGTATCGGAAGAAGTTGCAGAAATGTTCAAAGAGTTTGATCGTAAAGAGGCTGCTTATCGGCTGCGTACATACCGCCACAAAGCCTACTATTCCCTTGATCGGGATGACGGGCTGGAGCATGAGGCTGTCTTTGTCGCTTTATCTCCCCATGAACTGTATGAGCGGAAAGTGACCATGCAGGAACTTCACGCAGCGATTACCAGTCTGCCAGACAAACAGGCAAAACGGATTTACGCTCATTTCATTCTCGGCATGACCAAACAGGATATTGCCCGGGCAGAGGGCGTCCATGAAAAAGTGGTTCGTGTCGCAATCGAGCGAGGTCT
Organism: Blautia sp. AM29-29; assembly: GCF_003480555.1. Classification (NCBI taxonomy): domain Bacteria; kingdom Bacillati; phylum Bacillota; class Clostridia; order Lachnospirales; family Lachnospiraceae; genus Blautia; species Blautia sp. AM29-29. The sequence goes on along the minus strand of NZ_QUJD01000025.1, from coordinate 8,533 downwards.
GCGGCGCTTAGAAAAAATTTTGAAAAATTCTTTGTAAGGCGTACCGATTTAGGCCGGAAAATGAAATGGCTTATGAGAGGTAAAACACTTCGGGTCACAATGGCCCGAGGTTCAGACAAGCCTCATGCAGATTGAAAATTGAATAAAAAGACACCCGGATACGAAGGGGAACGCGCTGTGTGACAGACCCGCCATGACCTCGGATTTCAGAGAATACAGTCTTTGTAAAACTGAGCGAGCGAACAGGTCCATGCCATAGGTGGGGCAAGGCTGGCTCCACCGGAACAGGCGCAGAACCCGGATACTTGCGTTTAGTCACAGTCCGAGCGTTGAAGCGGTCTTGCAAGCCGTGAGCCGTCGCAGGCAATGAGAACGCCTTGCCATCAGAATGGGGAGAGTTGAAATACTATGGGGCATGAAGCCTATGTCCGTCCGATGTGTCTGAAATGAAGTGAAAACCTATGGGGAGTCCCCGGCAATGCTGTCTGATGATAGGCCAACCGATCCGGCGTGGCTCCCCATCTTTTCAAAAGAGGAGCACTTTATGGGAAATGCGTTTGGAATGATCCCCGGCTTGGAACCGGACGAATGGAGCAATGACGCCTGCCGTGGTTATGTCATTATGGCAATGGAGAACTGCGGATTTTCAAAGAAGGATATACGGCGTGTTGTGGGGCAGCTTTATGAAGTATTCGACCTCAACAGCGTGGAGGACGCCAAAGAAAAGTACCTTTCCAGTCCTTACTGACCTCGGGCCACATTGACCCGAAGTGGAGAAAGCTCAAAGGGCGGCACCTGCTGGGTGCCGTCTTTTGACATTTCCCCACAGGACAAGCGGGAAAGGCAGGCATATACACGCACTTTCGCAAAGGAGGTTTTCAATGACGCAAGCTGTCACTTATGAACGAGAAACAAAGTCTGTCGCATTTCAAGGGAAGATCATTGTGCTGGAAAGCCTCACGCCGGTACTTCCCCCGAAGGAGAAAGAACAGCGCAAAAAAGAAATTGAGCATTGTCTTTACGAGGTGTTCAGCAAATATGGAGACAGATTTCCCTAATCATTCGCAACATTGTTGTCCGGGGCTGCTGATGGTATAATATAGTTGTAAGGTTGGTAGCTCCATTCCAACAAGGAAAGGAGCCCAATATGGAATTTATCAGAGAAGATTGTATTTACGCAAGACAGTCAGTAGACCGCAAGGACAGTATCAGCATTGAAAGTCAGATCGACTTTTGCAAGTATGAATTGAAAGGTGGGAGCTGCCGGGTATTCAAGGACAAAGGCTATTCCGGTAAGAACACGGACAGGCCGGAGTTTCAAAAGCTGCTGGGCGAGATCCGCAAGGGAAAGGTTCGGCGGGTCATCGTATACAAGCTGGACCGTATAAGCCGCTCTATTCTGGACTTTGCAACGATGATGGAGCTGTTTCAAGAGTACGATGTGGAGTTTGTATCCTCCACAGAAAAGTTTGATACTTCGACCCCGATGGGCCGGGCCATGCTGAATATCTGCATTGTATTCGCCCAGCTTGAACGTGAGACAATTCAGAAGCGTGTTACAGACGCCTACTATTCCCGGTGCCTGAAAGGCTTTCACATGAGCGGACAGGCACCATACGGTTATCAGTTAGAGCCTACTGTGGTAGAGGGTATCCGCACAAAGAAAATGGTTGCCGACCCCGTAGCCGCCGACCATGTACGGCTGATGTTTGAAATGTACGCTGAACCGGAAACCTCTTTCGGAGATATTACCCGATACTTCGAGGAACATGATATAAAAATTTATGGCAAATCCATGTTCCGTACATTTCTTTCCCAGCTTTTAAGAAACCCCGTTTACGCACAGGCCGATTTGGAGCTGTACGAATTTTTCAAGAGCCAGGGCGCAGCGATTGTCAATGATGCTTCCGACTTTGCCGGAACAAACGGCTGCTATCTCTATCAGGGGCGGGATGTGAAGGAGGACAAGGACAGGTGCTTAAAAGACCAGATACTTGTTATCGCTCCCCATGAAGCACTCATTTCCTCTGACACATGGCTGAAATGCCGGAAAAAACTTATGGCCAATACCACCTTCCAGCAGGGACGGAAACCGAAGAACACTTGGCTGGCCGGAAAAATCAAATGCGGGCATTGTGGGTATGCTCTGAAAGCCACCCATGTACCAAACAGCACCGGGTATTTCCGCTGTACCAAACGGACGGAAAATAAAGGCTGTCCGGGCTGCGGGAAAATCCGCAAAGAAGAATTTGAGCAATTCATTTTCTCGGCCATGCAGGAAAAGTTCAAAGACTTTCAGATACTCCACGGCAGAGAGGAAAAAGTCAATCCGAAACTGACTGCCTATCAAGTGGAGCTGGCACAGGTGGAGGCAGAAATTGAAAAGCTGCTGGATACGCTAACCGGAGCCAATGCGACCTTGCTTGCCTACGCTAACAAAAAAATTGAAGAACTGGACACCCGACGCCAGACCATTTCAAAGGCAATCGCTGAATTGAGCGTTGAAACCATATCTCCCCAGCAGATAAAGAAGTTATCCTATTATCTCGACAACTGGGACAGCATAGATTTTGACGACAAAAGAAAAGCCGCCGATGGTTTGATCTCTACAATCAAGGCCACCAGCGACCGTGTTCAGATAGAGTGGAAAATCTGATATTTCCGCTCTATCGCCCCTCATTTCTATTTTATCTCGTTTGTACCCCTTGTACACCGATGTTTTTCTTCCTTTTTGACATTAAAGCTAAGATTTCCTGTGGGTTCGTTAACTGACGTCCGGGAAGTGTCTGCTTTGGTGTGCGGTCACGGTCGGCTTCGTCAATTGCTGCGACAAAACGCTTTACGCTATTTGGATTGGATACGACAAAATTATGAGTAATACTTGAAGTAGCCATACTAACACCTCCTCTTTTTTGGCTTTTTTGTGTATTTATAGTATATGCAATGTGTGATAAAAACACAATATCGAAAACAAAAATAATTTCTAAATAATTTTCAAGCCGGACATTTATTAGACGCTTCCGGTAAGCGAACAATATTTTCGAGCCAATCATTTATAAGTCGCCAATGGTGGGCGGGCAATATTTTGATAACAGAAATGCTCTGTATCTAACTTAATTATACGATTGGCGAAGAAATGCGTCAATACGGAGAATAAGTATTGAAAATAGTTGGAACAAGTACTAAAATAAGGTTGGGACAATAAAACAGAGTTATACTGCGAGGAAGATTATGAAGAATAAAAAGATTAAATGCGATATATATACCAGAGTATCCACAACCATGCAGGTAGATGGCTACAGTCTGGATGCTCAGAAAGAAAAACTCAAGAGATATGCGGAATTTCAGAACATGGAAATCGTAAATGAGTATTCCGATGAAGGTAAGCCTGGAAAGAGCGTAGAGGGCAGACCGGAATTTCAGAGAATGTTGGATAATATTGAGAATGGCGCAGATGAGGTGCAGTTTGTACTGGTGTTCAAGCTTTCCAGATTTGGTCGTAATGCGGCAGATGTTTTAAATTCTTTGCAGAGGATGCAGGATTTTGGAGTGAATCTGATCTGTGTTGAAGATGGAATTGACAGCTCAAAAGATAGTGGAAAGCTGATGATTTCTGTTCTGTCTGCGGTGGCAGAGATTGAACGAGAGAATATCCTTGTTCAGACAATGGAGGGACGTAAGCAGAAAGCTAGGGAAGGAAAATGGAACGGTGGATTTGCTCCATATGGCTATGAATTGGTAAATGGAGAATTGCAGATCGCAGAGGACGAAGCAGAGATTATTCGTCTGATCTATGATAAATTTATTCATACCAATATGGGAATCTCTGCGATTGCTGCATGGCTGAACCAGCATGGATATAAAAAGAAAAAACGACAGAATAATACACTGGACGCATTTGCCGCATCATTTATAAAAGGCGTTCTGGATAATCCGGTATACTGTGGAAAGCTGGCTTATGGACGAAGGAAAAACGAGAAAGTTTCTGGTACAAGAAATGAATATCGCATTGTAAAGCAGGAAAATTATATGCTGCACGATGGTATCCATGAAGGGATTATTTCGGAAACAGACTGGGAGCTGGCTCATCAAAAACGGGAAAAAACAGGTGTAAAATATGAAAAGACACATAGTCTCGATCATGAGCATATCTTATCTGGAATATTGAGATGCCCGTTATGTGGAAGCGGTATGTATGGGAACGTGAATCGAAAGAAAAAGAAAGACGGAACCTTATATAAGGATTATTTCTATTATGCGTGCAAACACCGTCGCTTGGTAGATGGTCATAAATGTGGATATCGTAAACAATGGAGTGAGGAGAAGATTAACAATGCAGTGGAAGAAGTTATTCGGAAGCTGGTGAAGAATCCGAAATTTGAAGAAGCAATTCTGAATAAAATCGGTTCAAGAATAGATACAGAAGAAATAGAAAAAGAGATTGAAGGACTGGAAAAGCAGCACAGGCAGCTGACCGGAGCAAAAGCAAGACTTGGACAGCAGATGGACAGTCTGGATATCATGGATAAATTTTATGAGAAGAAATATCAGGATATGGAGACAAGGTTATACCGTTTGTATGATGAGATTGAAGGCGTGGAGAACAGTATAGAAGAAGTCAAGAACCGCCTGCTGAATATCCGGCAACAGAAAATATCAGAAGAAAACGTCTATCAATTTCTTTTGTATTTTGATAAACTATATGATAAGTTCACCGACCTGGAGAAGAAAGAATTTCTTAACAGTTTTGTGGAACAGGTGGACATTTACGAGCAGGAGCAGCCAGATGGCAGATTCCTGAAGCACATAAAGTTCCGTTTTCCGGTGTATTTTGGAGACAGGGAGACGCAGGAACTTTGTTGGGACAACGAAAGTACAGTTGAAACTGTGTGCCTCTTGAGCAACCGAAAACCAGATACCACGGTAAAACTCAGCGTGGATATGGACGATTACTACCGTATTAAAGATGGTAAAGAGCCTAAATAAAATCGAATAATACACTGAATTAAAGCAGGATAGAAGCTGTTGATGCGTTAGAAGATAACGTGTCAGCGGCTTTTTCTTTTTATCTGAAAATCTATTAGTCAAATCTGAAAGGAGTCAATTCTATGGCAAAGAAAAATGTAAGGAATATGAAGGTTTGTGGACAGAGCGGTTATAAATATGAGACAGTTCCGGCAATTACATTAAAAGGAAAGTGGCTGGAAGAACTGGGATTTCATCTTGGGGATTATGTGCAGGTGAAATGTGAAAATGGTCAGCTGATTATCACGCCAGATGTGGATAAAGCACAAGAGCAGGAAGCGAAGACCGCATTTATGGATGAGGAGATTAAGAAACTGATAATCAGATACCAGAATGAAAAAGAAGAAATTACTGCAAAATATGTGGCAGAGCAGAGTGCAGGCTGTTATGAAAAGAAAGCATGAGAGGGGGAGAATGTATGGCAAGGATTATAATGTGTGGATCATTTAAAGGGGGAGTTGGCAAAACTGCCAGCTCCTGGAATTTGGCGTATTCACTGGCTGAGATGGGAAAAAGGGTTCTGGCTGTTGATTTTGACAGCCAGGCAAATCTGACAACCTGCTTCGGAGTAGAAGATCCTGCGGCTGTGCCGGTGACGATTGGACATCTGATGATGAATCGGCTGGAAGATGAGGAAATGCCGGATCCGTCAGAGTTTATACAGAGTAGAAATGGTGTGGACTTTATTCCATCATCTATGATGCTTTCAGCAGTGGACAGTAAGCTGCGGATGGAGATGGGTTCAGAGAAGATGCTGACTGGTATTCTGGAGCCGCTGAGAGGGCTGTATGACTATATTATTGTAGACACCTGTCCATCGCTCGGAACATTGACGATTAACGCATTGACGGCGGCTGATGAGGGATTATTGCCGTCAATCCGTAGCTTTTGGCAATGATGGGATTGCAGGATTTTATCCGGACAGTGAAGAAAGTCAGAAGCAGACTGAATGACCGCCTGCAGATTGCAGGGATCCTGCTGACTATGTGTGATGCCAGAACAAATCTCTGTAAGGTAATCACAGAACAGCTGACGGATACTTTTGATGGACAGATCCGGATTTTTAAGAGTATCATACCAAACACAGTAAAGGTGGGAGAATCAATTTATTACAGTGAGCCGCTTCTGGAGTATGCACCGGAGAATAAGGCTTGTAAAGCATACCGGAATCTGGCAGAGGAGGTGGTTGGGGATGAAAGCTAATGCACCAAAAAGAAAAGTATTTCAGGACGCACTGGATCTTCTTGCTGAGGATCCGGTGAAGAATACGCCAGTGCCTGTGAACGGGATTGTTTCTATTCCGGTTGAGGAAATACATCCGTTTCATGATCATCCGTTCCGGCTGTATGAGGGAGAACGCCTGGAAGATATGGTACAGAGCATCAGGGAGTATGGTGTGCTGAATCCGGTGATTGTGAGGAAAGCTGCAAGGGGCTATGAGATGCTTGCAGGGCATAACAGAACCAATGCGGCAAAGATAGCAGGATTGACAGAGATACCTGCGATTCAGTATTTATCAGGTTTTGCCGAAGCTGATTGAATTGTGGGGGATGAACATCAGGACGGATGTGGAGGCTAAAAAAACTTCATGCAACAGACCGTGAAATGACAACTCCCCTGTTTCTTCTCCGGTGTGTGCAGCTGGGGATTTCCATTCGGGATCTGGATCTGCTGACTATCGGGATGGTGAATGATATGTTTGTGGAAAGCAGGAACGATGAGTATAAGGGATGGAGACAGGTTGCCACGCAGGAGGATTTTGACAGGTTCTGATCTGATGAAATGTGGTGACAGGATGTTTCAGAAAGGGTATAATGGGTTTATCAAAGTCGGGATTTGGAGGAGATTCTTATTTATGAAAAAAGGAATAAATCAATCAATCTTATTTTATATTGCATCAGTTCTGTTTCTCGTAGCCTCAGCTATAGACTTTACGAGTGGAAATGAAAATTCTATGGCTATAGTATGGTTATGTCTTGGTTCTTCGTTTCTTTGCTTGGGTTCGACTCATAAGAAAAAGGAAAACAATACAGATGATAAATAATTTCCTGCTTGTATTGCTGGAAAATCGGGATTCATAGAGTCCTTTTGTGATTTGCAACTGCTGGTTGACAGATTTACAGCCTGAAATGGTGGAATGCAAACAGCAAAACTGTTATATTTAGCTCATAAAATCTGCAAAAGGAGGAAAAAATGATTTTAGCTGATAAGATTACAGAGGAAAGAAAAAAGAATGGATGGTCACAGGAAGAACTAGCCAATCAGTTGGGCGTATCCAGACAGGCAGTATCTAAGTGGGAAAGTGCAGGAGCTGTTCCAGATTTGCAAAGAATTTTACAGATGTCGGAGCTTTTTGGTGTTAGTACAGATTACCTATTAAAAGATGAAATGAAAGCAGAAAATATCACCTATCACGAAAGTACTGAAAGCTATGCAGAACCGTTGAAAAAAGTAACTATGGAGAATGCAAATGAATTTCTTGACATGAAAAGAAATGGATCCAAAGTAGTGGCAAACGCAACAAGTATGTGTATCTTAAGTCCAATATTATTGATTGTTCTTGTGACAATGGCAGAAGATAGCGTATTTCATGTTTCGGAATCTCTGGCAACAGTATTTGGATGTGTTTTTTTGCTTGGAATGGTTGCGGCAGCCGTCTTTTTGTTTATTACATATGGAATGAGTGAATCACATATGGAACATTTTGAAAAAGAATGCTTTGAAACAGAGTATGGTGTATCTGGAATGGTACGAGAAAAAAAAGATTCCTATGAACCAATTTTTATCAGAGGAACGGCTGTTGGGGTAGTGCTTTGTATACTGGCAGTGATTCCGACAATTATTGCCGAATCTATGGAAGCGTCCGACTATTACTGTGGTCTTTCCGTTGGATTACTGCTATTCATACTTGCAATAGGAGTGAATCTGTTGGTTCGTGTTGGGATGGTAAAAAGCAGTTACGATACCCTTCTTCAGGAAGGGGAATATACAAAAGAAGAAAAACTGTTTAAGAAAAAGACTGACACGTTTTCTGGTGTATATTGGTGCTTGACTACAGCGATTTACCTTGCATGGAGCTTCTGGACGATGAGCTGGGATATTACATGGATTGTATGGCCGGTTGCAGGTGTTTTGTTTGCAGCATTGCTTGGTGTGGCGAAAATGGTGTTAAAGAGTGGCAGTGAAACTCAGCACTATATTTAAGATGGAGTTAAGTTTATTTTCCGCATATTATACTCATCCAGAAATTCAAGTTTGGAGAATTGAAAAAAACGGAATTTATCTATTAAGACATATAAACTCTTGACAATAAAGCTCCTATATAGTATGTTTTTAATAAACTACTATATAGGAGCTTTTGTATGGAAATGAATGGAGGATTTCTTGTCACCAAAATAAAACAGCTTGGAGACCGGATTTTTGAGAAGATTCTCAGTGAAAAGAATATTGATGCGTTTAATGGAGCCCAGGGACGTATTCTTTATGTGCTGTGGCAGGAGGATGGTAT
>NZ_QUJD01000024.1:0-39604 GCF_003480555.1 Blautia sp. AM29-29 | reverse complement strand
TTCTTTTCATTATTGTAAATTGTATTTCAACTCACGCCCTCACGGAGGGCGACGTGGAGCGTGTTAGTGGTATATCTGTACCACCATTTCAACTCACGCCCTCACGGAGGGCGACAAGTTGCTGATACTGCCATATTTTTGTCCTCCATTTCAACTCACGCCCTCACGGAGGGCGACTGTGACGTACGGAGATATGTCCGTATCTGTACCTGTATTTCAACTCACGCCCTCACGGAGGGCGACGGATGGAAGAAATTACGAAAGCAGAAGCAGAAAATTTCAACTCACGCCCTCACGGAGGGCGACGAAGATCAGCGCATACAGCCCGGACTCGTTGATATTTCAACTCACGCCCTCACGGAGGGCGACGTTTCGGTCTGCCGGATGAGGTTCCGTTTGACTACATTTCAACTCACGCCCTCACGGAGGGCGACCCAGATTTCTTTCTTTTCATTATTGTAAATTGTATTTCAACTCACGCCCTCACGGAGGGCGACTACGGATGTTTAATTCCGTGTCATTGACCTTGTATTTCAACTCACGCCCTCACGGAGGGCGACACTCCCACGGTGCCGGTATCGGATCATCCTTTTGTATTTCAACTCACGCCCTCACGGAGGGCGACGTGGACAAAGTACCGATTATTCCAACTCCATCCATTTCAACTCACGCCCTCACGGAGGGCGACAGTGTAATCTTGTTGCTGGCAGCGCGAAATTCACATTTCAACTCACGCCCTCACGGAGGGCGACATTACCTTTTTCTTCATCTTTTTTTTCCTATTCATATTTCAACTCACGCCCTCACGGAGGGCGACAGAGCGGTGCCGGAGATCTGCACCAGCTTTTTCTCATTTCAACTCACGCCCTCACGGAGGGCGACGTACGCTTTCCCGCATTCCGCTTGCAACCTCGATATTTCAACTCACGCCCTCACGGAGGGCGACAGCAAATTTAGACAAATTTTTCTTCTAAATCGCGGCTATGCTTATTTAATATCTCTATATTTTCTTCCTCATTTCATCTCCCTCCTCCCCCAAATTCTATCTTTTCAGCAAAAATCCTTTAAATTTCAAGTGCGAATCTTCCTGCTTTTTTCTGTGCACTTGGCATTCGCACTACAGAATCAGTGTGTCCATCACGTCAAATCCCGCTTTTGCACCAACATGTTCTACTTTGTTTTTGTACTTTTCACCCAAATAGTAAAACCGCAAACTATCGGTCTCTTTATCTATGATTTTTTCTAGTATATCTTTTACCTGTCGGCACTTAGCCGCATCCATCTGGCACTCGAAGACAGAATTTTGGACTCGCTGGCCGTAATTGGTACATTCTTTTGCTACCTTGCGCAATCGCGTTCTGCCTGCAGCGGTTTGTGTATTTACATCATATGTGATCAGCACCAGCATTAAAAATCACCTACTTCCACAAAAATGGCGGATATTCATCCAGATCCCCTCGCAGGAAACGTGCCAGCAGCATGCTCTGTGCATATGGAACCATTCCCCACTCGATCTTTTCGCCTAAAAATGGATGCGTAATCATCTCCTGTTTTTTTCCCTGCCATGCACTAAGAAAGGCTTTTCGTCCCTCCTCCGTCATAATAACGGCACCGTTTTCCTTAGTTAAAAAATATTCTGGCTTCATAATCCTCTTGTTGATAAGTGTCAGAACAAACCGATCTACCATAACGCTACGAAATTCTTCCATCAGATCCAGCGCCAATGACATTCGTCCCGGACGATCTGTGTGGAAAAATCCAACATATGGATCCAGGCCCACTGCTTCCAGCGCCCCGCCGCACATTCCTGCCAGTAAAGAATATCCAAACGAAAGCATCGCATTCACATTATCTAACGGTGGTCTCTTATTTCTTCCATGAAAATAAAAATCCTCTTTCTGCTGCAGAATAAGTTCATCAAAAGCGGAAAAATATACCGATGCAGCTTCTCCTTCCAGTCCTAAAAGTGTTCCCGCATCTTCACATTCTCTGATTTTATTCATACTCTGCCCCAGAAAAGCTGATTTTTTCTTAAGCAATTCTGCATCCAGCCGCATACTGTAATCTCTGGCGGCTCTCTCGAGCACCCACCTGGCATTATAGACCTTGCCAAGAATAAAATTCTTTGCTATTTTGACGCTTTCTTCTTTTTTCTCACTGATGCGGTATTGTGTTTTTCGCAGTGTCACATTTCCCTTTTCTTCTCCGCTGACTCTCGCCAGAAAACGACCATTTCCGGACATAAAGGATAATTCAATGTTTCTTTGCGCGCACGCCCCCATTAATGCCGGACTCGCTCCTGTATAGCCAAAGGTCACGATCGCCTGTAAATTATGTAAAGGGATTCTTCCTATTTCCTTTTTATCCTCCATTACTACGACATTTTCCCCATCAAGTGAAAGATAACGATTTCCATAAGTAATATACAAGGTATTCAGCAATCTTTTCATAGATTTTCCTCTTCCTGCATTCTCTTGGTAATGTATTCCGCAACCAATTTATTCTTATTTAAAACCGGCAGACAAATATCTTTCAAGGAACATGCATTACATTTCCTGCGTATTTTTACTTTCGGTGTATACTGTTGTTCATAATACTTATGCATTTCTGCAAATATCTGCTTCACTTTTTCCCGGATTGCATTATCAAATTCTACCTTATGGCGTCTGCGGACTTCACCGTAATAAAGATATCCATACTCGATTTCACAACACAGCATTTCTTCCAGACAAAACGCCTGCGCTGCCAACTGCAGGATATCCTCTTCTCCTTCTTTTGGTTTTCCCCGCTTATATTCTATTGGCACTACACGATAAAATCCTTCTTTTCCATGCAGTGAAATCCCCTCTTTCACCCGATGAAATTCCACCACATCGCACTCGCCGCTCACTCCCATTTCGCAGGAGTGAACCGGCATCGCACGCACAATCAGCAGATCTCCTCTTTTTTCTTTGAGACCCGGATCATGTGCATTTTCATGAAGAATCTTTCCCTCTACCGTGCGGACATTCTCCTGCCACTGCATCTCGATATATGCAAGTGCCCATTGGCGCCGGCAGAATGCAAAATGTTGAATTCCTGACAACTGCAGATAATCATCCTCATCATACATTCCAATTCACCCCTCACGGAAAACGACCGTATCTTTAGACAAAATCAAAAATCTCCGGTTCTCTGCATCCTTCTACATTCCAGGTAATATCATAATCCTTAAAGCTTCTCGGATGATCTAAATCTTTATTCCAGTCAAATCCTCTCTGGATCTTTCCACTCGAAATAGCCGGTGTTTTTTCCTCGTGCTGCCACCAATACATCCGGCATACCTCCATACTTCCTTCCGGACGTGCTGACGATGCATCATTTTCAAACAATGTCATGAGTGCTTCTTTCAGTATCTCAGCATCCTCCTGGGTAAAGCCCGTCTTTTCCGCGAGCTGCACATTGACACTTCCCATCACCTTGTATACAGCAAACCCAACTCTATGTTTCGTTCCCATCGTATCAGATGCCTTTCCTTCTTTTCCGGCCTCGCTGTTTACGCTCTTGGTGATTTGCATACTCATGATATCAATCGGAGACAGACTTACTGCCTGATGAATCGACACCGGACCGCGTACGCCAAAGGATACTGGAATTCCTTTAAATGCAAAAACCTGTCCAAATGCTCTCACATCGATCCACTCCCTGCATGCAATCTGTGCGCAGAGATCTCTGCTCGCATCTTTCTTATTTCCCATCTGTTTTTTAAGCTCCTCGCAACCATCTGCGCGCTCCTTCAGACTCTTGAATGAGTCGTCCGTTCTGTCATCTGACTGCACGAAAATTTTCTGTCCCAGATCCTGCAGGCGGTTTCGGATTTTTCGTTTAATGCAGACATCTGAAATTTCCCCATATCCATCCAGATTAATTCTCGGACGGTTTCCGTTCAGTGGATCTCCATTGGGATTTGCATTCGTTGCACTCACAAATAATGTAAAATCAATTTTTCCTTTTAATTCGCTCATTTCTTTATTCCTCCTCTGTTTTCTCTGTTTTGTAAGTTCTCAGCCCACAGGACTGACTGTGAAATCCAAGTAAATATAAGCCGCTCAAACGTTTATTCTCCTGATAATCGTTTACACTTTCAAATGCGTCCTCGATTTCGTCCAGCAGATTTTCATAAAATCTTCGTTCCGGCACTGGCAATTTGCTCAAATACGGCTGAATATTCTCTTCAATAACTTTCCAGGTTTCAAACGGTCTCTGCGAAAAATTATTCATGTATCGCTTTGCATTTGTAATTCTGCTTCTGTCCTTATCCACATCAAAAGTCCGATATTCAATTCGATCTGCTACAGCAAGCAATCTTCCATACAGGTAATCTCTTTCTGTGCAATTTTTGTCTACCGCCATTTTCCATTCCTCCTTATAAAGTTCTTTTCTTCTTTTTTTAACCATGGAGCACGCAAGCTGCAAAATCTGCTCCCAGTTTCTCCGTTCTTTATATGCCAATGGATTAGATGCCTTATTTATCGCCCTTTCCACATAATCAGCTGGTATTCTCTGCCCATCCCAAATACATGGCAAGATACGCTTTGCAACCTCAGCATAAAGTTTTTTGCTGTTTCCATCTACAATGGTAATACTTCCATTATTTTCTATTCCGAATAAAAGATCCGCTATCTCCTTTACTCCAACCATGCCATAATAAACAATTCTTTTTCCGTCTCTCCATTTTTCATGACGCCACCAGCAGTCCTTGTGCCATTTTCTGATATTCTCTAAATATCGTGTTTCTTCAATTTTTTTTGCTTCCACGACTGCCAGGCGCCCCGGTGTTGCTGCATCGACTCCTAATAACACCATATATTTCATAGTCGTGGGACATTTTTCCTCGTTCTGCAGCGTGCGATACCCACTCATCGCCTTCTGAAACAGCTCCGCTCCGATCGCATTGGTGTCAAACTCCGGATCTTCCAGTCCGGTATCCCATTCATCAAATTCAGATATAATATGCTCCGTATCCGAGTCCCATTGAACTTCTAATTCTCCTGCTGAATCCTCCGCTGTTTCCCATGTAACAAACACCATGGTATCATATGTGCCTCCCTGTCTGCGGATAATCCATTTCAATGCGTTGTGAACCTTCTGGGATGTTTCATTTCCAATTGCAAATGCCTCTTCTTTCGTTGTAAATCGACCACGATACGTAAAATTATCCTTATCATTTGAAGAAATCAGTTTCGCGCCGTCTCCTTCATTTCGGATTTTCTTTGGCTGTAGATAGGAAATACTTTCTCTTTTTCCACTTAAATAGCAAAGTCCCTTTTCCCCTTCCATAGACCGTTGATACTGCTGATATTTTTCCCATAAGGTCTTATCTTTCCAGCATTCATCAACTGTTTCTGTCAGTGGATTACTTAAAGAGCGCACAATAAATCGCACAAACGCTTTACTTTGATCAATTCCCTGAATCGTTTCCTTTTCTGCCAGCGTTCCATCTTCATTTTGCTTCAATACCTTCTGTTCAATCAAATCATGCATCAAACTTTTCTTCTGCAGATAATAATAAATTGCTCTTACTTTATCATGGCAAAATTCTGACTCATACCATTTTTTTAATTGTTCCATGTAAATTTCAAAACAGCTTCCATCGTCCGCCACATAAAGCGGATAATCGCCCGCCAGATATCTTAAATTATCACACAGGGGATGGGCTTCTTTTCCAGATGTTCGGCTTCCTGATTTTTCTGTAACCGGAATAATGGTAAATTTATCATTTGCAGGAACCTGTTCGCCATGTAAAAAGTTACCTTCTTCATCAATGGTTACCGTAATCTGTGCCGTTGCCGTTGAGTGGAATGTTGGAAGCAGCGTATAGGGAAATTCACCACGATATTCTATTTTTCCTACCTTGTTCAGATTTTTTTCGTACAAATCCAGTGCTTCTCTTCCCCAGTTCACGTATCTTTCACCTCCCTTTTTTCATGTTCTTCTTTCTCGATATTTTCAAATATTTTCGGCTGCATTTTTCGTATATGACGTTTGATTGTACACTCTTCCGGACGGGGATAAACGATGTAGCCTCCCCTTGTCATGGTCGGATGCTCCCAGAATCTTACCGTCATTTTTCCCTGATCCTCCGACAAAACGGCTTCTTCCGCATAAGTAATTCCGTGATAAGAGAAACCGAAATCTATATCTTTTTCCATATCATCATAATATCCTGCTCCACTGCCAAATTCACACGGTTCCACAAATGCCTGACATTCTCTTGTTCCAAGAAAAATATCTCTCCGGCCTCCGCTCTTTACCATTCTTTCTGACATGCACTGATATTTTCGCTCATTTCTATCCTGTACCATGTTGACCTGATGCTCATTAAATTCAAAATGAGCACGTACCTGATAACGCACATCCTTTAAATACGTGTAGTATGCCAGTTCGTTTCCGCCATTGTATTTAATAGGACGAATACCTTTTGTTTCCGTCTGAATCCGGTTCATAACGCGAATTTCATCAATTACCCAAAAGATCGTGGGTTTCCAAAATATGCTTTCCGTAATACCTCGCAATGCCTCGTAAGTTGGAATTGAATAACTTGTTTTTTCGCCTCCAACACGCACCACCGGATCAGAAAACAATGCATAGTCCCCATACACCTCGTACTCTATGGTGTTCGCATGTTTTTCCATTGTACCACCTCCAATATGTTTAATAGTTCTCAAAGTTCATCTGCGGTTCTTCCAGCACACCAACTTCATTGCTGTAATACCCTTCGCTCAACACGAGTATTTCTTCATCGCTAATTTGATATATTGCATTATTAAGACGTTCCTTCTGCACTTCTGAAATTCCAACCGTATATTTTTGCAGTTCCCGCAGCATCTTCTGCTTTTCCTCCCAAGGTAAATACTCACCATCTGCTCCGACAAATGCTGCAATCAGTTTTTTGGCCTCATCATTATAGGGAACCACAACTGGAATCTTATAATCATTAGAAATAACTTCAAATTCTTTTCCTGCCGTTGCAAATGCCTGTGCCATTCCCCCCTTATACTCTTGTTCAAACTTATGCCAATATTGTTTTCTTCCCGGACAATTTTTTCCCAGCATTTCTAGCAAGGTCGTTTTATAATTTTTCGCCGGAAATTTCGTGATATCAGCCTGCAGCACCTGATAGTAATACTGATAATAAATCGCTATCGCTTTCGACGAATCTAATCTTTTTTCAAAAATTTCAGGCTTACTTCGAAATTGTTCTAATAATTTTTGTACTGCTCTTTGTTCTTCTTGTATCTCTGGCAGCTTTTCCAGACTTTCGGCCTCGTTTGTCAATTGTACAATGTAAATCTTTCCAAACCAGGGATACTCCTTGTGGCGATTTCCTCTTCCAGCGGCCTGGATCACATGATCCAATCCCGCTTTTGATCGAATGACACAGCCAAAAGAAAAATTCACACCCGCTTCTACAACCGGTGTACTGATGCAGATCACTCTGCCTGTATATCCGGATTCTCTATTTTTTCGTAATGCCGCATGGACCGTTTCCAACGTGTCCTCTTTATTTTGCGGGCAAAGTTTATTGCTCAGGTGAAAAACTTGATCTTCGTCTGAACAGCTGCTTTTTATCTTTTCATATACTTGTTTTGCACATTCGGTTGTATTTACTATGACCAGCACATTTCGAAATGTCTCAGCTTGCTGCAACGTAAAATCACAGAGATCCTCAATTTCCATTCCGCCCGGATACGCTTCTGTTTCTGTCAAATCTACGATATCCGTTCTTCGAAAGGCTTCTTCATACTTTTCTATGATTTCCGTCATCTCCATGCATTCACTTAAATTATTCTCTTTCAAATCTTTAATGGATGGCTGGGTAGCTGAACATAATACAACATCCGATTCCGCAAAATTGGTAAGAAAATTTACTGCTAAGTTAAAAAGTTCCATACACTTCTTCGGAATGGCCTGTACCTCATCAAAAATGATCACGCTGTTACATAAGGTATGCATTCTGCGGATATCTCTTTTCTGTCCCGAAAAAAGTACATTCAATACCTGTACAGCTGATGTCATAATAATTGGCACATCCCATGTTTCTGTCAGTTTTTTATAGTCTTTCTCCTGCTTTTTCTCCGAAAGAATCACATTGCAATGATGTTCCAGTACGATATCCGGATCGTCAACTGCTCTCCGGATCTCATCGGCATTCTGGCTTAAAATACTGTTAAATGGGGCAACATAAATAATATGCTGTTTTTGGGTCCGCTCGGCACGATACAGTGCAAAGCGCAAACTACTTAATGTCTTTCCAGCTCCCGTTGGTACTGTCAGACGATACAGTCTCGTTCCTTTTTCTGCCTCTTCATAGCACCTCTCAGAAATCTCCTGCCGGACTGCCTGAAGACTCTGGCCATTTTCTGCCTTGTTTCGAATTTCATGATTAAGATAGTTCTCAAAACATTGTATACTCTGTTGCCATATTTTCTGTATTTCTTTCTTTGAAATACGTTGTTTCAATTCTTCATTCTGAAAAAATTTTTCCGTATCTGTCCAATCACTGTCAAGCAGCATAGAAAGCAATACTCTGAAATACATTCCAATATAAAAATATCCATTTCCACAATGACGATTTTGTTTTGTGCTTTTTCGCACAAACATTCCTATTTTTTTATTAATCTGAACATATTGTGCATCTGCTGCTTCGCACACTTTTTGGATTTTCTCTTTATCAAAGATCTGAAAAAATCTTTCCTTCACAATGTCTTCCTGACACTCTTTTTCCGCTCTGCGTTCCTGTAAGGTACACCCGCTTTCAAAATCAATACAGTCGCTGATTCCATGATGTGAGTACACAACTGTACTTAACAGCTCTGCTGCTGTTTTCTGCCGCATCATTTTCCATAGCATCCGTCCACCTGCGGTTGAGTGATCCAAATCGTTTCGGTGTGCCTGATCCCCCTTTTTCAAGATATCTTGAAAATCTTTCTGCACATCATCAGAGAGTTTCCCCGCATCATGAAAAAGTGCGGCCGCCTCGACAAGTTTCTGAATCTCTTCCATAGGACAAATGCTTTTTGCATATGATGTTACATTATCTGTATGTTCCTGAAAGCTCTGGGTACGGCCTGTTTCAAAATCCACATGTGCAAGATAAATGTCACTTGTTCTATTTTCGTTTGTATTATTCATCACTTTCTCCTTTTGTCTATTTTGTTTATTTTTCGGAGTCAAGTTCTGATTTTTTATTCACTTTTACCACATTATAGCAGACTCCGACCTGTAGCGCAATATATTTTCAAACTTTTGTTCGATCATATATTTAGTTTATACCTCATCGTTTTCTACTTTGACATATCAAATAATTCTATTCAAAATCCTTTTTACCACCTCTCCTCTTAAATCGCATTTCTGCCTTAGGATCAATTTGATTTTTATTTTCACATTGGGAATTTACAAAGATTTTTAGATTTTGTAATTCTTCCTTTGTGTGTTAGAGTATTTTTTACTCTAAAATTATAGAAGACTTTACAAATTAGAAAATAACGTATAGAATAGTATATGTTCGTAGTTTACTATTCTTTTTAGATCTTATTTCTAAATTGAATCAGTTTTCTACCTGAAGAAGTTATCCGATACTGCCAATATCTGATAACTTCTTCTTTTTACCCTTTCACTATATCACCTTTTTTACTAATATGCAACAATAATTATATTTTTATACCTATACAATAATGTAAAGTTTACATTATTGTATAACATAAATACTAAAATAAAAAGCACTAGAATATTTTCTAATGCTTTTTGTCTAACACCTATCCAAAAATGTTTTTCAACTCACAGACCTAAGTCTGAACTCGCAGAATATCCTCGGTATTTGTATCCTGCCCTTTTATCTTACCATAAATTCCGCCAACGTCAATTAGTTATTCCTCCCTTCAAATCCTCTATTTATTTTGTATATCTAAAATCCGTATATTTTTATTCTGCATTTCAATCATATTTTTGTTGAATGGACTACAAGAAACTGTTATACTCAATATACGGGTGCTGCCATAACGGTAGGCGGTTAGTCCTTCTACGGAGGGACTGTGACTCTCCGATTACATAGAAACCCTTTATATGGGAATTCCTTGGAAATGAGGGCTAAGCCATGAGTATTATCGACTTCATAGCAGTTGTAAGTTTCGGCTTAACCTGCTTTAGCCTTGGATACAACTTCGGCAAAGATACTGCGAAATCACAAAAATAGCCGCCCAGTCCTGCAAACTTTGGCGACTATTTTTACATAAACCAATAAATATGGACTAACCGTCTATCGGTAGCACTCTTTTCAATATCATAATATCATGCATTTCAGAATATGTCAAAATCTTCTTTTCACATATCCCGAAATCTCCGATACCTCTCCTCTACCAGTTCTTCCCCATCCATCTTCTCATACTTTTCCAGGAATCTCAGAATTTTGCCTCTCAATTCTTCACACACCACTGGCATTGTGTCCACCGTAAACTCCCCCGGCTCTTCCACAGTCTCTTCTACAATTCCCAGTTCCTTCAAATCCCCCGCCGTCAGCTTCATCACCTCGGCGGCCTCCGGCGCGCGTTTGCCGTCTTTCCACAGGATGCTTGCAAATCCCTCCGGCGACAGGATGGAGTAGATGGCATTCTGCATCATCCACACTTCATCCGCCACGGCGAGTGCCAGTGCACCGCCGCTGCCGCCTTCTGAAATGACAATAGAAAGAACCGGCGTTTTTAACGCTGACATTTCATACAGGTTCCGCGCAATCGCCTCGCCCTGGCCGCGTTCTTCGGCTTCCATTCCGCAGAAGGCGCCTGGGGTGTCTACGAGACAGATAACAGGCCTGTGGAATTTTTCGGCCTGTTTCATCAGACGCAGGGCTTTGCGGTAGCCCTCCGGGGACGGCATGCCGAAATTGCGGCGGATGTTTTCTTTCGTATCCGCGCCTTTCGCCTCGGCGATGACCGTGACCGGTGTGCCGTCAAACGATGCAATACCGCCGATGATCGCCGCATCATCGCCATACAGTCGATCACCATGAAACTCAATAAAATCAGGAAACAGCTCCCGAATATAATCTTCTCCCACCGGTCGGTCCTTTTTCCGCGCTTTCTGCACACAGTCCCAAGCCGATGTTTTCTCTCCCGTTTCTGGTGCTGCCAAAGACCGCTTCACGTCTCCATCCCCCAAAGTCAGCACTTCCGAGGAAACTTCGATATCTTTCCCATGCATCCGCAGAATCTCCGACAGCACCTCTTTCGCCTCTTCTCTTGGCAGAATCCGATCCACAAACCCATGCTCCACCAGAAACTCTGCCCGCTGGAACCCTTTCGGCAGTTTCTGTCCTATTGTCTGCTCAATAACCCTCGGTCCCGCAAACCCGATCAGCGCATGCGGCTCCGCCAGAATAATATCCCCCAGCATCGCCCAGCTCGCCGTCACGCCGCCTGTCGTCGGGTCCGTCAGCACACTCACATACAAAAGCCCCGCATCACTGTGTCTTTTCAGCGCCGCCGACGTCTTCGCCATCTGCATCAGAGAAACAATCCCCTCCTGCATCCGCGCCCCTCCCGAGCACGCAAACAAAATCACCGGCAGCGAGAGCTTCGTCGCCCTCTCCACCGCCCGCGTAATCTTCTCCCCAACAGCCTCACCCATACTGGCCATCATAAACCTGCCATCACAGACCCCGATCACCGTCTCCATCCCGTTGATCTGTCCCTTACCAGTCACAACAGCCTCCGTAAGTCCTGTTCTCTCCTGCAGAGCCCTCACCTTCTCTTCATACCCCGGAAACCCCAGCGGATTCCCCGCCGTCATCCCCTGATCCCATTCCTCAAAACTCCCATCATCCAGAAGAAACTCAATCCTCCGATACGCATGCACCCGAAAATAATTCCCACACTTCGGACAAATATAAAGATTCCTCTTCACATCCTCCGTAAAAATAGCCCCCTTACAAGCATTACACTTCTTCAAAATCCCCTGCGGTGCCTCCGGCACCACCCCATCCGCCGTGTGCTCCTTCCGAAACACCGTCTTCTTAAAATACTTACCCAGCATCATACCACCATCACTCCTTACGTCATAACACTTTCACTCTATTGTCACCATAACAATCTTCCAACCACACACCTCACCCATCGAGGCATTCATTCTCTCTTAACCGCTCACTCCTGTCATCCCAGCCGCACCGCCCCGCGGTGTCGCTGACCACACTCTCCCAGTCGTGTGTCTGATCTCAGCCGCCCGGCAGTACAGCAGAGGGGGGCGGCCTTAGTGTTTCTTTCCTCTGAAACCGCGCCGTCCCCCTCTGCTGTACTGCCGGGCGGCGTCCGTCTCTCACAATCTCTCCGTCAACCGCTCCACAAACTCAATATCCGCCCTCCCGGCCAGATACTCCTCTTCATTTAAAATAGAATACAAATAATCAACGTTAGTGTCGACTCCCTCGATGACGACTTCCCCCAGCGCACTCCTCATCCGCGCAATCGCCTCCTCACGCGTCCTCCCATGCACAATCAGCTTCGCCAGCATCGAATCATAAAACGCCGGAATCACATACCCGTCATACGCCGCCGTATCCACCCGTACTCCAAACCCGCCCGGCAGATGCATCTCCGTAATCTTCCCCGGACAAGGCCTGAAATTCTTCGCCGGATTCTCCGCATTAATCCTGCACTCAATCGCATGACCCGAAAGCCGTACCTCCCCCTGCGTCACCGACAGCGGCATCCCCGAAGCCACCCGAAGCTGCTCCTGAATCAGATCCACCCCCGTGACCCACTCCGTCACCGGATGCTCCACCTGAATCCGCGTATTCATCTCCATAAAATAAAAATTCCCGTCCGGCTCCAGCAGAAACTCAATCGTCCCCGCATTCGCATAATGCGCCGCCTTCGCCGCCCGGACCGCCGCCGAGCCCATCCGCTCCCGCAGCGTGTCATCAATCGCCACACAAGGCGACTCCTCAATCATCTTCTGATGATTCCTCTGAATCGAGCAGTCCCGCTCCCCAAGATGAATCACATTCCCGAACGAGTCCGCCATAATCTGAAACTCCACATGACGCGGATGACGAATCAGCCGCTCCACATACATCGTCCCGTCCGCAAACGAACTTTTAGCCTCCTTCTGCGCCGTCTGAAACGCGCTCTGGAACTCCCCGCGCGTCTCCGCCATGCGCATACCCTTGCCGCCGCCTCCAAGCGCCGCCTTAATCATCACCGGAAAACCAATCCGGTCGGCCTCAGAAAGACCCGTCTCCCAGTCAAAAACAGGTTCCTTCGTCCCCGGAATCACCGGCACACCGGCTGCCTGCATCGTATTTCGCGCCTCAGACTTATTACCCAGCCGGTCCATCACCTCAGGCGACGGCCCAATCCACGTAATGTGGCACTCCTGGCATCTCCGCGCAAACGTGCTGTTCTCCGACAGGAATCCAAATCCCGGATGAACCGCATCCGCCCCCGTCACAAGCGCCGCACTCAAAATACGTTCCATATTTAAATAACTGTCCTTCGACGGTGCCGGCCCGATGCACACCGCCTCATCCGCGAGCTGCGCATGCAGTGCCTCCCGGTCCGCCTCCGAATAAACAGCAACCGTGAGAATTCCCATCTCACGGCATGCCCGGATAATCCGGACCGCGATCTCCCCACGGTTTGCAATCAAAACTTTTCGAATCATTGTGCTGCCCCCACCATAAAGGTCAGTTCCGCCTGCGCGACCACCTTGCCGTCGACCGAAGCAACCGCTTCTCCGACGCCCATCGGTCCCTTGTGGCGGATAATTTTCGTCTCCAGACGAAGCTTGTCTCCCGGTTTCACTTTTCCCTTAAAGCGGCACTTGTTGATGCCGCCGAAAAATGCAATTTTTCCCTTATTCTCGTCAAGAGAAAGAATCGCAACCGCACCGACCTGCGCCAGCGCCTCGATAATCAGCACGCCCGGCATCACCGGCTCCTGCGGAAAATGACCCGCAAAAAAATCCTCGCGGTACGTCACACATTTATACCCAATGCCGAATTCGCCCGGCTCAAAATCTTCTATGTAATCCACCAGCAGAAACGGATGTCTGTGTGGAATAATCTCCTGAATCTGTTTCGTTGTCAAACTGTTCATTCGCTGCTTCCTTTCTCGTCCCGGCTTTACGCTTTTACCCGGAACAGCGGTTTTCCGTAATCAACCATCTCGCCGTTTTTCACCAGAACCTCCGCAATCACGCCGTCCACTTCGCTCTCAATCTCATTCATCAGCTTCATGGCCTCCACAATCGCTACAACCTGTCCCTTTTTCACGGTGTCGCCGACCTTCACAAACGGCTCGGCATCCTCTGCCGGAGCTGTATAAAACGTTCCGACCAGCGGGGATGTCACAAAAACGCCTTCTTCTGCTTCGCTGTGATCCTCAGCCGCTGTACTTTTTCCTGCCGTTTCTTTTCTCTCCGGCATGGCTGCTTCTTTCGCTGTCACGCCATTTGCTCCGCCCATCATCTCTGCCATCTGCAGACCGGCACCGGATGGAACCCCGCTCATCTGCACCTGCACCGGAGCTGCTTTTCCATGCTCCATGGCAATCTTGATCCCATCAGCCTCGTAATCAAACGCGGTCAGCGAAGAATCCGAAACTTTATCAATCAACTGTAAAATCTGATCTAATTCCATCTTATTTTCCTTTCTGCACCGGAACACGATGCCGCTTTATTCATATTTCTGAAACAGCAGCACCGCATTGTGGCCGCCAAAACCAAGGGAATTGCTCATTGCCAGTTTCACATCGGTTTCCACCGGAGCGCCGATGCAGTAATTCAGATCGCATTCCGCATCTGCTTCCTTTGTTCCAATCGTCTGATGCACGAAGCCGTCCTGAATGGATTTCGCACAGACAACAGCTTCCACACCGCCTGCCGCGCCAAGCAGATGACCGACCATCGATTTCGTCGAGTTGACCAGCACATGGTCTGCCGCATCACCGAAGGCTTTCCGGATCGCACGCGTTTCAAACAGATCGTTGTGATGTGTGGACGTTCCGTGTGCATTAATATAAGTAACTTCTTCCGGTTTTACTCCCGCTTCTTCCATCGCAAGCTCCATCGCACGTGCCGCACCACTTCCATCTTCCAATGGAGAAGTAATGTGGTACGCATCGCAGGTTGCGCCGTATCCGACTACCTCTGCATAGATCTTCGCGCCGCGCTGTTTCGCGTGCTCCAGCTCCTCAAGTACGAGAATGCCGGCGCCCTCACCCATGACGAAACCGTTCCGGTCTTTATCAAACGGAATCGAAGCCCGCAGCGGATCTTCCGACTCGGAAAGTGCGGTCAGTGCCGAAAAGCCTGCCACGCCGACCGGCGTAATTGCGCTCTCCGCGCCGCCTGCCACACAGATGTCCGCGTCGTTGTACTGAATTGCGCGGAAGGCATCGCCAATACAGTGCGTTCCTGTCGCACACGCCGTCACCACGCTGGTACATTTTCCTTTCGCGCCGAGTGCAATCGCAACGTTTCCCGCCGCCATGTTCGCAATCATCACCGGAACGGTAAACGGGTTGACGCGGGAAGGATTTCCGGCATCAATTTTGGCTTTCGCCTGCTCGCATGCATTCAGATCACCGACGCCGGAGCCCACCAGAACGCCGACGCGGAACGGATCTTCATTCTCCATGGAAATGCCGGCATCTGCAAACGCTTCTTTTGCTGCTGCAACGGCATACTGGGAAAAGGTTCCCATTCGTCTTGCCGCTTTGAAATCCATGCGCTCTTTTGCCACGAAGCCTTTGACCTCGCCTGCCAGATGTACTTTATATTCTGCTGTATCAAATTTCGTAATCGTTCCGATTCCGCAGGCTCCCTTGCGGACGCCGTTCCAGAATTCCTCCACGGTATTTCCAATCGGGGTTACCGCACCCAGCCCTGTGATGACTACTCTTCTCTTCATTCCAACTCTCCTTTTCTTAGATCACCATGCCGCCGTCGCAGTGAATCACCTGTCCGGTGATGTAAGCTGCCGCTTCGGATGCCAGAAATGCGGCCAGGTTTGCCACATCCTCCGGCTTTCCGAAATGGCCAAGCGGAATCTGGGATACGGATGCTTCTTTCACTTTATCCGAAAGAACCTCCGTCATATCGGTCTCAATAAAGCCCGGCGCAATCGCATTGACGCGGATGCCGCGGGATGCCAGTTCCCGTGCCGCTGTTTTCGTCAGGCCGATCACACCTGCTTTCGATGCCGCATAATTTGCCTGTCCGGCGTTTCCTGCCACGCCGACCACAGAAGCCATGTTGATGATGCAGCCGCTCTTCTGGCGGATCATCGGCCGTGCCGCAAAGCGGATGCAGTTGAACGTTCCCTTGAGGTTTGTCTCAATGACACGGTCGAAGGCTTCCTCCGACATGCCCATCAGAAGGCCGTCCTTTGTGATGCCCGCGTTGTTGACCAGAATATCGATTTTCCCATACAAAGCAAGAATTTCCTTCATCCACGCTTCACACGCCGCAAAATCCGATACATTGCACTGCATCACACAGCCGTCTCCTCCTGCCGCGCGGATTCCCGCAAGCACGGTTTCGGCCGCCTCTTTTGAACCATTGTAATTGATGACAACAAAGGCTCCCTCCGCCGCCAGTTTTTCTGCAATCGCACGCCCGATTCCGCGGGATGCGCCCGTTACTACTGCTGTTTTTCCACTTAACATCTCATTCTCCTGCTGCATAATCCACTATCTATAATAAAGTTTCGCACACCTGATGCATTTCCTCATAGGTGCGGATATTGTAACCTTTTACATCCCGGTTGATTTTTCTTAAAAAGCCGGTCAGTGTTCTTCCCGGTCCGATCTCCACGAAGGTATCAACGCCGTCCGCAATCATTGCCTCGATGCTCTGCTGCCACCGCACACCGGATGCCACCTGCTGGATCAGAAGGCCGCGCGTCAGTGCAATGTCACGCACATACTGGCCGGTTACATTCGTCACATACGGAATCTTCAACTCCATAAAGCCGACGCCCTCGAGCGCTTCGGTCAGCCCCTGGGACGCAGCTTCCATCATCGGGGAATGGAACGGGCCGCTTACGTTCAGCGGAAGTACCCGCTTTGCGCCTGCTTCTTTTAACTTTTCCGAAGCCTCTGCCACTGCCGCCTCATATCCGGTGATGACAATCTGACCCGGGCAGTTGTAATTGGCAATGTAGGCGCCGGAAATCCCGCTCAAAATCTCTTCGATTTTTGCAGCTTCCATGCCGAGCACCGCCGCCATCGCGCCCTCGCCTGCCGGAACGGCCTCCTCCATCAGGATGCCTCTTCTGCGGACGACCTTCATCGCATCCGCCATTTCCATACCGCCGGCGGACACAATCGCGTTGTACTCGCCAAGGCTGAGGCCCGCTGTCACATCCGGCGTAAGGCCGCACGCCCGGATGGACTGCTCCATCGCCATTCCGGTTGTCAGCAGTGCAATCTGGGTAAACTCTGTCTGATCCAGATGTTCATTTTCCTCAAAACAGAGTCTTTTCATATCAATCCCGATCAGCTCGGATGCCATATCGTAGACGGCTCTCGCTTTCGGACATGCTTCATAAAAATCCGCGCCCATGCCGACACACTGGGAACCCTGTCCAGGAAACATAAATGCTGTTTTACTCATAACCGCGCCGGTGCTCCTTTCAGAAGTTCTTCCATCTCTTTCATCATCTGCTCTATGATTTCTTTGCAGCTTTTCTCGTCTTTTACCATACCTGCAATCTGACCGGACATCACGCTTCCGGTTTTGACATCGCCGTCCACAACGGCTCTTCGAAGACCGCCGAGCGTCAGTTTTTCCAGCTCTTCGAACGGAGCTCCCTCTTTTTCCAGTTCCAGATAATGGCGTGTCATCTCATTTCGGATCGCCCGCACCGGATGACCGGTTGTGCGGCCTGTCACGCGGGTATCAATATCTTTCGCCTTGATCACCAGCTGCTTGTAATTTTCATGCACAACGGCCTCTTTCGAAGCGACAAAACGCGTTCCCATCTGAACCGCCTCGGCACCCAGCATAAAGGCTGCCGCCATGCCGCGTCCGTCCGCAATTCCACCGGCCGCAATGACCGGAATTTTTACGGCATCTGCCACCTGCGGAACGAGTGCCATCGTTGTCGTCTCGCCGATATGGCCGCCGGACTCACATCCTTCTGCCACAACGGCATCTGCGCCTGCGCGCTCCATTCGTCTTGCAAGAGCCACAGAAGCGACCACCGGGATGACGCGGATACCAGCGTTTTTCCACAGTTCCATATATTTCTCCGGATTTCCTGCGCCCGTCGTAACGACTTTTACGCCTTCCTCGGCAACCACTTTTGCCACCTCATCAGCATACGGGCTCATCAGCATGATGTTGACGCCGAACGGTTTGTCCGTCAGTTTTTTTGCTTCGCGGATTTCATTCCGAACCCACTCTGCCGGTGCCGCCGATGCTCCGATGAGGCCAAGGCCGCCGGCCTCGGAAACTGCCGCTGCCAGATGATGCTCCGCCACCCAGGCCATGCCGCCCTGAATGACTGGATACTGAATCCCGAGTAATTTTGTCACTTCTGTGATCATGAATCGCTTCCTCCTGCTTCCCGATCTTTCTTAGTTTTTGTGCTGCTCCAGATACTCTGCAACATCACCGACAGTTACCATCGTTTCCAGATCCTCGGTCGGGATTTCCACGCCGCAGGTGTCCTCGAGGGACATGACCATTTCAAACAGATCCAGGGAATCTGCTCCGAGATCCTCTTTGAAGGAAGTCTCCGCTGTGATGGTATCGATGTCTGCTCCCAGTGCTTCTGCTACGGTTTCTTTTACTTTTTCTAACATGTTTTTGTCCTCACTTTTTTTCTTATTCTTCTTATTTTATATGGGCGTTTCTTACCATTCCAGGTACGCCGCGCCCCAGATCAGTCCTGCTCCGAAACCGGAGAGAACGATTCTCTGTCCTTTTTGGGCTCTGCCGGACCGGTTCCACTCATCCAGCAGAATCGGAATGCTCGCCGCACACGTATTGCCGTATGCTTCGATATTCCGCGGAAATTTTTCTTTCGGTGCCTTCAGTCGTTTTGCCACGCCGTCGATGATGCGGCTGTTTGCCTGATGAAGGATAAACGCATCAATCTCTTCGACCGCCATGTCGGCTTCCGCGAGCACCTCGCGGATGACTTCCGGCACGCGGGATAAGGCAAACTGGAACACGGCACGGCCGTCCATCTGCAGATACGTTCCCTTTTCGCAGGTCAGCGACACGCCTTTTTCTCCATCGGAATGGATCTTTTCGCACGCTTTTGTCTCCTGCTCCTCTGCCGTCAGCACAACGGCTCCCGCGCCGTCCCCGAACAGAATGCAGGTTCCGCGGTCACTCCAGTCCACCAAGCGGCTCAGGGCATCTGCGCCGATCAGCAGCACGTTTTTTGCCTTGCCGCTCCGGATATACAGCTGGCCCAGCTCATACACCGCAAGAAATCCGGTGCAGGCGGCGCTGACATCGAGACAGGCGGCACGGAAGGCACCGATTTCATCCTGCACAAGACAGGCGGTATTCGGAAAGATGCTCTCCGACGAGGAGGTTCCGACGAGAATCAGATCCAGTTCTGTCGAACAGATCCCGGCATTTTCCAGCGCTCTTCTCGCCGCCTTTACTGCCATTTGGGCAACCGTCTCCTCCCCGGCTATGTGGCGCGCACCGATTCCCGTCCGCTCCCGGATCCAGATATCGCTCGTCTCCACCATCTTTTCCAGATCTTCATTTTTCCATATCGTCTCCGGTACATACGAACCGGTTCCCGCAATTCTGCCGTTTTTCACCTTACTGTCCTCTTGCTTATTTCATTCTCAAATATTTTTCTTTTCAAATGTTTTGATATTCAAAGTATATCATCAAAATTCATTTTGTCAACCTTTTTTTATTGCTTTTTCCATTTCCCACTTCTATAATGAAACTATGTTCGGGATTTTTTCGAAACTATTTTTCCGGATTCTATTATTTTGAGCCCCGGCGCAGGTTCTCTATCGAACACTCCGGCAGGCTCCAGAAAGGACACCAAACTTATGCAGGTTCCAATGTCATCCTATCTTGTGGAAATCAAACCACAGATTCAGGAACTGATCCGTCTGCTCGAGCGCGAATTCGATTATGTCAGCGTGCTCTGCACCGATGTCAAAGGTACGACCTACCGCGTCAGCATGCATCAGACCACCGTCGGCGATTATCACTTCTGTGAACGCGGCTTCGTTGTCCGTGCATGGCAGGACGGTTCCTACACCGAATATTCCTTCAACAACCTCACCGATGCCGCAGATCTTGCGGAGGAAATTACTTCCGCGCTGAAATCCGAATTTCAGGCATTAAAGGCACTCGGCATCGCGCAGATGGAGTCTCCTCTCGTGCAGGAAGAAGCCATCACCAAAACGATGCAGAATGAAATCGAGATTGACCCGGAGACCGTCTCCGCAGAGGAGATTCTCTCCCACCTTCGGAAGCTCTGCGACGTCGGCGCTGCCCATGAAGGAATTCTGGAATTCCAGAGTACCGTCAGCTTTGCCCGTGTCAACAAGCTGTTCCTCTCCTCCAAAAAGGATCTGATGCAGTCCTACGCTTTCTCGGAGGGCTCCCTTTCCGCAATCGGCACAGAAAACGGAAAACAGAATATGTCGTACCGTTCCTGCTCCGGCCTGAAAGGCGTGGAAATCTTAAATGAGATGGATGCGATTGTTGAGGAAATCATCGCCGTTCTGTACGACAAGCTCCACTCCGATCCGGTCACCCCTGGCATGTACGATGTCATCACCGCACCGGATGTCACCGGCGTGATTGCACACGAGGCATTCGGCCACGGTGTCGAGATGGATATGTTTGTCAAAGACCGCGCACTCGCCAAAGAGTATATCGGCAAGCCTGTTGCCTCCCAGCTCTCCTCCATGCACGACGGAGCAGTCGGCGCACAGCAGGTCAGCAGTTATCTTTTTGATGATGAGGGAACGCTCGGCACCGACACCACGGTCATCGACCACGGTACACTCGTTACCGGCATCAGCGATCTCGTAAGCGCACTCCGCCTTGGCACCACGCCGACCGGAAACGGAAAACGCGAGAGCTTCGAGCGCAAAGTCTACTCCCGTATGACCAACACCTACTTCACCGCAGGCACAGACAAACTCGATGATATGATCGCTTCGATTGAGCACGGCTATCTTCTCGAAAGCGTTCAGTCCGGTATGGAAGACCCGAAACACTGGGGCATCCAGTGCATGGTCGGACTCGGCCGCGAGATCAAAGATGGTAAGCTGACCGGAAAAGTCGTATCTCCTGTCACCCTGACCGGCTACGTTCCGGATCTCTTAAAGAGCATCTCCATGGTTTCCGACAAAGAAGAGCTCTTCGGCTCCGGCATGTGCGGAAAAGGTCACAAAGAATGGGTCAAAGTCAGCGATGGCGGCCCGTATCTGAAATGTAAAGTGAGGTTAGGCTGATGAACGAATTATACAATGTATTAAAAACAAGCAAAGCCAGCGACTTTCTGATCCGCGAAGAGCAGACCGAATCCCGCGAGGCATTTTTCATCGGTCAGAAGCTCGACATGAGCCGCGCGAAAAAAGTAACTCATACGTTTCTGACCGTCTTTGTCGACAGTGAGGATGGAAAATTCCGCGGAAGCGCAGAAAAAGAGATCCACCAGGGCATTTCCCGCGAAGAAATGAAGCAGGAAATTGACCAGGCGCTGTTCGCCGCACAGTTTGTGCAGAACCCATGGTACCCTGTTGCAGAGCCATCGGATGCCCAGGCAAGCGCCGACACGGCTGATGCTTCCCGCGATCTTACCGCTGAACTCGTAAAACTGGTGCAGGCTATGCAGGAAATCAAGGCGGAAGAGGATTCCCGTGTAAACTCATATGAGATTTTCGTCAACCAGAAGCAGACACACATCCGCAATTCCCGCGGTGTCGATGTCACCTTCTCCGGCTTTGACTGCGAGATCGAGGTTGTCACAAACTCCCGCAAGGATGATCATGAGATTGAGATCTACAAGGATCTCCGCTTCTCCGACAAATCTGCCGAGAAGATCATCGCCGAAGTGCGCGGAATGTTCCACACCGGCCGCCAGCGTCTGAATGCTGTTCCGACCCGCCAGAATGAGCATGCTGATGTTCTCCTGACCGGAAATGCCGTCGGCAGTTTCTTCCAGTATTTTGCCATGCATACCAACGCTTCTTATCAGTATATGGGCGTTGCAAAAGCAAAAATCGGCGAAGCCATCACCGGCGCAGATGCCGATCCGCTGAATATCCGCCTCGTGCCGACGCTCGACGGCTCTGCCAAAAACGCGCCGTACGACGAAACCGGTAGGCCGGTAGCCGAGCGCGTTCTGTTTGAAAACGGCATCTGCCGCTCCTACTGGGGCAGCCTTCAGCATGCCCATTATATCGGCATGAAGGATACTACTTCCATGAATAACATGGTAGTTGAAGGCGGTTCGAAAACACTCGACGAGCTGCGCAGCATGCCGCATATAGAAATCACCGATTTCAGTGCGTTTGATATGGATGCCGTAAGCGGCACCTGCGGCGGTGAGATCCGGCTCGCGTATGAGAGCGACGGAACCACCTCCCATCCGACAACCAGCGGATCACTTTCCGCCCGTTATGACGATGTGCTGAAAAATCTGACTTTCTCGAAAGAGACACAGCAGATAAACAACCGCGTGGTACCGTGTGCGGTACTGCTGCGGGATGTGACGGTGGCGGGAAAATAATTTTTCATTCTGCAGCATACGAAAAAGGAGCATCTCCAGGTTTCAAGTTCGAAACCGGAGATGCTCCTTTTTAATTTTCTGTGTTTATGTTCAGTCTTTTCTTCGTCTTCTGGATTTCTTTTTGCTTCCAAAATCCGGAACAACGACCAGGGTGTTAAGACCCAGATAAGTTTCAACATCTTCTGCCGTTTTGATATTGTCATTCAGCACAGTCTGCAGTGTCAGAATTGCCAAAACAAGAACAAAATTTCTAAACAGTAATGGGGTCTGACCCCAATGTGGTTATTTATAATCGTGTGTTTTCAGTGTTGTCGTAATCAGGTTGTGGACCGGCGTATCGTCTTCCACGGCCAGTATCAATGTCTTATTCATTTAAATTCACCTCACTGAGCGGCAGCGTAAAACGAAAATGACAGCCGTGCGGAGCGCAGTCACGAAGCACCAGTTCCCCGCCATGCGCATTTACAATGGAGCGGCACAGCGCCAGCCCAAGGCCAAGGCTTCTGCGGCTGTCACTCACCTTATTTTTTCCGGAATAGAACATTTCAAATACATGCTCCCTGCACTCCGCCGGAATGCCGGGTCCATTATCCTCCACCGCAATCCATACGTTTTTTTCTTCTTTTCCGGCTGTAATCCGGATCTTGGATCCTGCCTGTGTATATTTTACTGCATTGTTGATCAGGTTTACCAATACCTGTACAATCAGCTTTGCATCCATGCGGGCGAGCAGTACATCTTCCCCGCAGTCCACCGTAATTTTATGTTCGTTTTTCCGCCGTTCTACATGGCGCAGCGCCTCACGGACTACATCCTCAACCACCTGATCGGATAACTGCAGTTTTACACTTCCATCTTCTATTTTCGTAAGCGCAAGCAGATTTTCCACCAGTTCAATCAGCCATCCGGCATCCTCATAAATATCCGAAAAAATCTGTTTCCGCATCCCTTCGTCCAGTGCGTCAAAGTTACTGATCAAAGAGTCTGCATTGCCGAGAATTGATGTCAGTGGTGTGCGCAGATCATGGGAAATCGTCCGCAGCAGATTCACCCGAAGCTGCTCATTTTTCGCCATGACTGCCGCCTCTTCTTTTTCTCTCGCACTTTGTTCCCGATCCAGTGCCATGGCGCACTCTCCCAGAATAGAAAGCAGGATACTGTTCTCAAACGCATCCAGTGGCTTTTGTCCGATGAAAATGCCGATCACACCATATCTGTTCTGTGCCGCATAGATGGAAAGGTACAGATACGGTTCTTCAGAAAAACGTTCTGTCATAGCTCCCGCCCGTTTCCGGTTTTTCAGAACCCACTGCAGGATTTCCTGTTCTTTCACATTAAAAACTTTTTCTGATTTTATTCCTGTTTCGGCGTTATAAAGAGTTCCCTGCACAATGCCGTTTTTCTTTTTTTCTACCGGCGCCACAACCAGATTTCTTCCCAGAAGCTTTATCAGCTGCGTTGCCGTAATATCAAAAATTTCTGACGCATCCTCTGCCTTTTGCAGAAGCTGGCTGGTATTAAAAAGAATCTTGGTTCGAAAGGCATCTCGTGCAGAAAGCTTTGCATTTTCTTTCAATTTTAAAGCAAGCGTACTGGTCAGGATTGAAGTGCCAAGCATGATCGCAAAGGTCACCGGATAGCCGGAACCATACGCATACAACGAAAGCCTTGGCTCTGTCATAAAATAATTAAACAGGATAACACTTGCCACAGAACTGATTACACTACAGGTATAACCGCTGGTCAGAATAGATGTCAGCATGACGCCAAACAAATATACGGTAATGATATTGGCATCGGTAAAACCGAGCCGAAAAAAGATTTCTCCAATTCCGGTCGCAGCAGCCAGAATCAGAACCGTAAGCATCAGTTCTTTCCAGGAAGGCAACTCCATCCACTCCAGAAATTTTTTTCGTTTCTGATATCTCCGGTACACGTCTGAGTCTGGAATGATGTGAATTTCCAGATCAGGCACAAGATCCGTCAGACGCTCGGTCCACACCCTTCGCTGATGGAAATAGCCCTGCTTCATCATGCTCTTTCCAATGACAATCCGCGTCACCTCGGAAATTCTTGCGTATTCTGCAATCTGCAGGGCAATATCCTCACTGTGTGTCGTTACAATTTCTGCCCCGCTCTGCTCTGCCAGACGAACATGCTTCTGCAGCCTTGCCAGATCCTCCGGTGTTTTTTCTGTTTTTTCTGCTGTCTGCACATACAATGCCGTAAAGCCGGCCTGAAACGCCTGTGCCATCTGCGCCGCAGTCCGAATAATTTTTTCATTGGATGGCGAAGAGGACAGACACACCAGGATATGCTCTTTTTTTTGTTTTTCTTTTTCCAACTGTCTCACCCCACCTCCTATTGTAGATCATAAATGAAGAGAAAGCTATAGTCAGGAAATCTTTTTTTCTCCCGTTCCCTGTTCTTGTTTTCTGTTTTCCGTGAAATTTTGTCCCGTTTCCGGTTCCTCTCTTCTGTTTTCCGTGAAAAATGTCTCTATCTGATCCACGAGCACACCTCCAGACAAAAAACCGACCAGGGTAACGAAGAGCAGTCCTACACTTAACACAGAAATCACCTCTCTTTCAGATTCGAAAACATTTCTGGATCGCTTTATATTCACCAAGAACCAATATGGTAGCATCGCCATCCAGAACTGTCTCCGGAGACACCGCAACATCTGTTTTTCCATATTTTCTTGTTGCCAGAATATTAATACCGTATTTTTTCCGGATATCCAGCTGGCCGACATTTTTTCCAATCCAGTTCTCCGGGATTTCAACCTCAAAAATCGCATACTGACTGTCAATTTCAATATAGTCAAACACATGATCCGAGCTGTAACGAATTGCTGTCCATTTTGCCATCTGTTTTTCCGGATAAACAACCTGATCCGCTCCGTTCCGCAACAGGAATTTTTCCTGTACATCCCGTTCTGCCCGGGACACGACCCATTTTGCGCCCAACTCCTTCAAAAGACACGCGGTTTCCAGCGAATCCTGAAAGCTGCTTCCGATCGTCACAATACAGACATCATAATTTCCCACACCAAGGGATCGCAGAAAGTCTGCATTGACACTGTCACCGATCTGTGCATTTGTCACATACGGCATCACGGCGTCGATCCGTTCCTCATTTCGGTCTACCGCCATCACCTGATGTCCAAGCTGATTCAGATGCATGGCAATATGTCTCCCAAATCTTCCTACTCCAATCAGTAAAATATTTTTCATCTCATCTCTTCCTCTCTTCTTATCCTACATTTATTTTTTCCAGCGGCATTTTTGCATGTGCGCTCTTTCTCCCCGGCATCGCAGCATAAACAAGCGTCAGACCGCCAACCCTTCCAAGAAACATCAGTGCGATCAGAATTCCTTTCGAAAGAACACCGAGCTGCGGCGTAATTCCAAGCGTCAGGCCAACCGTTCCAACAGCAGATGCTGTCTCAAACAGACACTCAGAAATCGGCAGATTTTCTGCCACACTGATCACCATTCCTCCCATCAGCACCAGAAAAAGATACATCATCAGAATCGTAGATGCATTTTTTAATACCTCCTGGCCCACCCTGCGTCCAAACATCTGTGTGTCCTCTCTCTGACGGAACGTAGCAGACGCATTAGCTGTCAGCACGGCAAATGTGGTAATTTTCATTCCGCCAGCCGTTGATCCCGGTGCTCCGCCAATCATCATCAGAACAATCATAATCGCCTGGGAAGCACCTGTCATCCCGGAAAGATCTGCCGTATTAAATCCGGCCGTTCTTGTTGTCACGGACTGAAACAATGCGCAGAGCGTCCGCTCCTTGACCGGCATTCCGGCGAAATCCCGGAAGAAAAAGAAGGCCGCCGGAACAAAAATCAGAAACAGACTTGTAAGCAGGATCACCTTGCTTTGCATGCAGTACTGACGAAAATGGTATTTTTTTGTATAGATATCATCCCAGGTCAGAAATCCGATTCCACCTGTTACAATCAGCCCCATAATCGTAAGATTAACCAGTGGATTTCCCACATAAGAAGTCAGGGACGGATACAGATGATCCGTTTTTCCAAGAAGATCAAATCCTGCATTGCAGAATGCGGATACAGAATGAAACAACGCCATCCAGATTCCTTTTCCGCCGTAATCCCGTAAAAAAACAGGCAGAAGAAACAACGCCCCCAACAGTTCAATTCCAAAGGTTCCTTTGAGGATAAAACGCGTCAGGCGCACAATTCCGCCCACCTTCGGGGCAGAAATCGCATCCTGCATCGTGCTTCGCTGCATCAGGGAAATTTTTCTCCCGGAAAGCATCGCAATCGAAACAGCGATCGTAACCACACCAAGACCGCCGATCTGAATGAGCAGCAAAATCACGCTCTGTCCAAAGACGGACCAGTAGCTTCCTGTATCTCTGACTGCCAGTCCTGTCACACAGGCGGCTGATGTTGCAGTAAACAGTGTTTCTGTAAATGGCGTTACATTTCCTTCCCGCGAAGCCACAGGAAGCATCAAAAGCAGTGCTCCTGCCAGAATTACCCCCGCAAATCCAAGAATGATAATTTCAAACGACGACCATTGTTTCCTGTATCGCAGTTTTATACTCCACATTTCTCTTTTTACTCCTTCTTTTTGATTCCTCCTTATTTTAGAGACTTCCGCTTTAAAAACGTATAAATACCTTTTCCATGGCATTAAGATTGTATAAAGATTTTTCGAATTTCAAACCAAAAAACAGGAACCGCCCAAAAGTTTCCCACAACAGTAATGGGGTCTGACCCCAATGTGTGTATATTCTTCTTTTATCGCAGTAACGCATTAGTTGGTTAAACTACCGATTTTTCTCCTTTTGAAAGTAGATTCTTTTGTCATAAATATCAAAAAAAGTATTTACAAATCCTTACGTATCAGTTATTATGTATATAATCTATTGAGAAGTTCGTGCAGAATTATGCAATTTTGTTTTTAATAAATACTCTGTTTCCTTTTCCAACGGCATTTTGTTGACTTTTTACGTCAAACAGAACGGATCAAAGGGTAAAACACCAAATTTTTTCACAAAAAATCACTCAACGTAATTACAGATGAACTCGGATCCCTATCCCGAAAAAACATCGCACCTTATTTTCGAAAGGAGATATCAATTTTATGTTTCATTTTCTAAAAGGAAAGAACAAAGAAAATGTTCTTTACGCACCTTGCAAAGGAAAAGTAGTTCCGCTTTCCGAAGTCCCGGATCCTACCTTTTCCGAAAAAATCCTGGGGGACGGATTTGCAGTGATTCCGTCTGAGGGAAAAATTTATGCACCGACAGACGGTGAAATAGCCATGGTATTTGATACTCTTCATGCCATCACGCTCATAAGCAGCTCCGGAACCGAAATCCTGATCCACATCGGCCTGGATACGGTTACACTAAAGGGCGCACCGTTTACCGCACACGTTGCAGCCGGCGATCAGGTCAAAAAAGGAGATCTTCTGATGGATGTCGATCTGGACAAGATCACCGGGGCCGGATTGAACACAGTCACTCCGGTACTGATTTGCAATACCGATGATTACGGGAAAATCAGCTTGAAAAAAGAGGGCGAAGTTTCCTTAGACGAAGCCGTTCTCAGTATTTCCTGATCTTTTTTTGATCTTTCGTCAGATGAATCTTCATCCTCTTCTTTTATGAAATGTACGCTTGAAGTCTTTTCTCACTTGCTTTTGTGAAATGCACTCTCAATGTCTTTTCTGCACTTGCTTTTGTAAGTATATTGGATGGATTCGGTAAATTCACGTATCTAATTGGAGGTATCCAGTTATATAAATTATCTTTTAAGGAGGGAGAAATATATGAAATTTCTTCAGAAACTAGGGAAAGCCCTCATGCTTCCTGTAGCAGTACTGCCGATCTGCGGTATCCTGATGGGTATCGGATACCGGCTGTGTCCGGCAACGATGCAGGGCGGCGAGATCTCGGGCGCAGTAAACCTGATCGGTCTGTTTCTCGTAAAAGCAGGAGCAGCTCTGATCGACAACATGGCAATTCTCTTTGCAATCGGCGTTGGTGTCGGTATGTCAGAAAAGAATGACGGTACCGGCGGAATCGCAGCTCTGGCATCCTGGCTGATGATCACAACACTTCTTTCTACCGGAGTTGTTACAACTATCATCCCGTCCATCGCTGAGAGTGCTACAAAGACGCTGGCCTTTGACAAGATCGAAAACCCGTTCATCGGTATCCTGGCCGGTATCATCGGATCTGCCTGCTATAACCGTTTCAAAGACACCAAGCTTCCGGACTGGTTATCCTTCTTCAGCGGCAAACGCTGTGTAGCAATTGTTTCCGGTGTTGTTTCTATCGTTGTATCTGCTGTTCTGTTACTGGTATGGCCATTACTGTTCGGTGCTCTGGTAGCAATCGGTAAATCTATTGTCAGCCTTGATGTTGTCGGTGCCGGTATCTATGCATTCCTGAACCGTCTGCTGATCCCGACCGGATTACATCACGCTCTGAACAATGTATTCTGGTTTGACACGATCGGTCTTGGTGACTTGAAGCACTTCTGGGCTGGTGAAACATCTGCTGATGTAACCTGGAGCCTTGGTATGTACATGTCCGGATTCTTCCCATGTATGATGTTCGGTATTCCTGGTGCTGCACTTGCTATGGTAAGATGTGCAAAACCTGCAAAGAAAAAAGCTGCGATCGGTCTGGTAGCTTCTGCTGCAGTCTGCGCATTCATCTGTGGCGTTACAGAACCTTTTGAGTTCGGATTTATGTTCCTTGCTCCTGTTCTGTACGTAATCTATGCATTACTGTATGGTATCTTTACTATGATCACAGTTGCTCTCGGCTTCCGTGCAGGATTCAGCTTCTCCGCCGGTGCTATGGACCTCCTGTTCTCATCCTCACTGCCCGCAGCACAGAAAATATGGCTGATCATTCCGCTTGGAATCGCAGCATTCCTCGTATTCTACTTCGTATTCCTGTTTGCTATCAAGAAATGGGATCTGAAGACTCCTGGACGCGAAGATGACGATCTCGAAGCAGAGAAAAAAGTAGAACTGGCAAGTGATAACTATACCGCAATCGCAGCTAAAATTCTGGAAGGCTGCGGCGGAAAAGAAAACATCACAAGCATTGATAACTGCGTTACAAGACTGCGACTGGAAGTGAAAGATATCACTGCCGTAAACGACAAGGTAATCAAATCTGCCGGCGTGGCAGGCGTGATCAAACCTGGCAAAACCTCTGTACAGGTTATCGTTGGAACAAAAGTTCAGTTCGTAGCTGACGCTTTCTCCAAACTTTGTGAATAATATTTACCCAGGTAGTTCAAAAGGAGCATATCGCTGCTGCGGTATGCTCCTTTTAATTGCGCAAAGTTTTCCTTATTTTCTGCCCTTTCGCAGAGCAGGAACCCGGCTGTTGTTTGTCAAATGGCTGCTATCAAAACCAAAGGTCGGATTACTGGTGGTTCCGAAAACGTGTGCATATATGTGGGGAATCGCCGTGTGACCTCAGCTCTTGTTCTAAGCACCGAGCAGCTTTTCGGGACAGGTACAGCACAGTACATCGTTTCGTAAATGTATTTTTTTAAAATCTTGTTATGAAAAGGAGTGCGAAAAAACGTAACTTTGTTTTTTCGCACTCCCATTTTCTCTCCCAAAAAACGCCGCAGCTCTCGTCTTACTTCGCGCTGTCTGCATCAATCACGGACTGGATCTGTTTCATCAGCGTATCATAATTCTCCTGATTGTCGATTCCGCCGAGCATCGGTTCTCCCACAATATTTCCATTTCGATCGACTAAGATTGTGGTCGGAAATGCCATAATATCGGAAGCATACTTTCCTGCAGCGGAAGCAGAGTCAATGGAAAAATTGCGGTATTTCGCACCCTGGCTTTCAAGAACCGCTGCTGCTTCTTTGATCGCATCCTGATTTCCGTCGAAGGTTTCTGTGTTGATGCCTACAACCTCGCCTCCCATGGATTTGATTGCATCGTTTAATTCGTTCAGCTTGGATAACTCAGCAACACAAGGCTTGCAGCCGGTAAACCAGAAATTCACGACCGTTACCGCATTTTTGGAAAACAGACTTTCGTCAACTGTGTTGCCATCATAATCCTGACCCGAAAAATCCCGGAACGGAGATGCCTCTTCGGAATCGTTTTTCGCGTTGCTATCTTCCGATGCTGTATTGCCATTTTCCATTTCCGCTATCTGTTCCTCGATTTTTCGTATCGTTGCAATATCATCCGTCAGTGTATTCAGCTCGTCCTCTGAAAAAGAGTCCTTGTTGGCTTCAACCGTGTCTGCCAGATAATCCCCATAATTTCCGCTCGGATCAGCCGTGCTTTTATTCATCATGCCAAACACCTTATTCCATACATCCGCATGATCTGCAAAAATCTGGTTTTCCTGCTGATATAAATCGTCCAGCTTTGTGCCGGAAGCCCCTGCCGTTTCGGTTTCGGATTCCGCAACAGATCCCGTAACAGCTTCTGTGCCGGATTCCGTCTGTGTTGTCTGCGTTTTCTTTGTGTCTGCAGCCTCTTTTCCGTTGCATGCGGTAAGTAATAATGCTACGCTGAGTGTAAAAACAGGGATAAAAGTTCTTTTGGTTTTCATAAGTTATGGCTCCTTTTAAAAATAGTATTGTTTTAATCCACCGTCGATAAATTCACAG
Source organism: Blautia sp. AM29-29 (assembly GCF_003480555.1). Lineage (NCBI taxonomy): Bacteria > Bacillati > Bacillota > Clostridia > Lachnospirales > Lachnospiraceae > Blautia > Blautia sp. AM29-29. The sequence continues at coordinate 8,173 of NZ_QUJD01000024.1, read as the reverse complement.
AGTCTGGCTTGTCATTTCATCCTTCGATGCTTCGCGATTTCTCTCCGGTGTCCTTTTTCTGACACGTTTTTCCCATAAACTGATAGTGGATCGCATCCTTCGGGCAGGCCTTGATGCAGGCTCCGCATCGGATGCATTCCGGATGATTTGGGGTCCGGCACACGTCGATATCCATTTTACATGCCCTGGAACACTGATTGCATCCGACACATTTGCTGTTTTCAATCGTGATATGTAAAAAGCTTACCTTATTAAATAAGGAATAGATTGCCCCAAGAGGACAGATCCATTTGCAGAAGGGTCTGTAAAACAAGATGCTGAGCACGACAACCGTAATCAGAATACCAAATTTAAACGAAAACAGCTTGCCCAGTGCAGACCGGATTGCGGCATTTCCGATGGAAAGCGGGATCGCCCCCTCCAGAACGCCCTGCGGACAAATATATTTGCAGAAGAACGGATCTCCCATCCCGATCGAATTCGTTGCAAACATCGGCAGAAGAATCACAAAAACAACAAGGATGATATATTTCAGATACCGCAGCGGCTTCAGTCTGGCCGTAGAGAATTTCTTTCCGGGGATTTTGTGAAGCAAATCCTGAAACCATCCAAACGGACACAAAAAACCACAGATGAATCTTCCCAGTGTCACGCCGAGTAAAATCAGGAACCCGGTTATGTAGTAGGAAAACTTAAATTTGGATGATCCGACAACCGCCTGAAAGGCTCCGATGGGGCACGCTCCCGTCGCGGCAGGACAGGAATAACAGTTTAGTCCCGGTACGCATACCGTTTTCGCTTTGCCCTGATATATTTTGCCCTGAAAAAAATTGGGGATATGAGGATTGGTAAGCAGTGTGGCCGCTGCCTGGATCCACCCGCGTATTCCGGCTATTTTCTTTGATAGTAACTTCTTTTTCTTATCCAATTCCGACACACTCCAGACATAATTTAATTGCTTTCCCAAGCACAGCAGCCGCTTCCCCTCTGACGGCGCCATAGCCCATCATTGCTATGCCTGTGATAACTAAAACAATTTGAGATATTTTTCTGCATTTCAAAATGTGGTTGCTCCTTTGATTTTATTGATTGACCAGCTGACTCTGATATTATACAATAGCTGTTGTAAAATCATTGTTAAGAAATGGGCAGGTGAAAAAAATTTTGAGATTATTAATCGTGGAAGATGAGAAACAAATGTGTGACACAGTTGCCAGAAGTCTGTACGCCGCCGGGTACGAGGTAGATACCTGCTATGATGGCGCGGAGGCTCTGGAATGCATCCTGGCAGAAAATTATGATCTGATTGTCCTGGATCTCAATCTGCCCGGCATGGACGGAATGGATCTTCTAAAAGAGCTCCGGAAGGAAAACGAAGAAACGAAGGTGCTGATCTTATCTGCAAGAGGACAGATTGCAGACAAAGTAGAAGGACTCGATGCCGGGGCAAATGATTATATGGAAAAGCCGTTCCATCTGCAGGAGCTGGAAGCGCGGATCCGCAGTCTGACGAGAAGAAAATTTGTACAAAAGGATGTCTGTCTGGAAAGTGGCGGGATCAAATTCGATACCATCAAACGAGAGGCCTATGCCAACGGAACCCTGGTTCCCCTGACAAGAAAAGAAAACGGCATTTTGGAATATCTGCTTCTTCACCTTGGCAGACCGGTAAGCCAGGAAGAATTGATCGAGCATGTCTGGGATGCCTCCGTGGACAGCTTCAGCGGATCCATCCGCGTCCATATGTCTTCTCTTCGCCGAAAGCTCAGGGCGGTACTTGGATACGATCCGATTTTAAATAAAGTAGGCGAAGGATATCAAATACGAGAGGAGTCCGACCGATGAAAAAAATATCACTGCAGTGGAGACTTACCTGTATCATTACCCTGTATATTGCGGTCATCTGTGGATGTCTGACCCTGCTTGTCTATAAAAACGGGATTTATTATATCGATTCCCTGCAGGAGACCGTAGATGCCCGGGGCGATGATGCCGAAGATCAGGGCGGAGACGGTGCCGCAGACGGTTCCGATCAAATCTATATCAGCATTCCGGAGGACAATTGGGATGAATTTGCCAGAGATTTCTCTGTTCAGGTGTACAACAACAAAGCAGACTACAAAAGAAACAGCCTGATCCTTTCCGCTTTATTGGCCCTTCTTGGCGGTGTCGCTACCTATTTTATCAGTGGCCATGCACTCAGACCCATTCGTGAGTTCTCCGAAAAAATCGAGGAGGTGCAGGCACAGAATCTGGCCGATTCGCGCATTGAAGAAAACAAAGTAAAAGAGCTGAACCAGCTTCGTATTTCGTATAACAAGATGCTGGAACGTCTCGCAGATGCTTTTGAAATCCAGAGACAGTTTACGGCAAATGCAGCACACGAGCTTCGCACTCCACTGTCTGTCATGCAGGTACAGCTCGATTTATACCATTCCACCCCGCATCCAGGCAATGACGCCGACACCTTACAAACACTGAAAATGGTGACAGAGCAAAACGGCCGACTCAGCAAAATGGTCAAGACACTGCTCGATATGAGTGAGCTTCAAACAGTAAGCAGGGATGAAACCATTGCCGTTGACGCCCTTGTCGATGAAGTACTGGTGGATCTGGAACCGCTTGCCCAGGAAAAGGAGATAAAACTGATCGGGAACTGTAAAGATACCACTATGGTCGGAAGTGACATTTTGATTTACCGGATGGTATACAATCTTGTTGAGAATGCAATCAAATACAACCATTTCGGCGGACAGGTTACCATAACCGCATACCGGAACGGAAAAAATATCTGCCTGTCCGTAGAAGATACCGGAAGCGGAATCCCGGCTGAATTAAAAGAACGCATATTTGAACCATTCTTCCGTGTAGATAAATCCAGAAGCCGCCAGCTTGGCGGAGTAGGCCTTGGGCTGGCCCTGGTTCGTGAAATCGTGCGCGTACATGACGGCAGAATAACCGTTCAGTCCAGCCCGTCCGGCGGAACGATCTTTGAGGTAGTCTTTACACAGTGACATCATCCCAAAAGCCAGTCGATGACATCATCTGTTCTGCAATGTCTGAAGTGCCGATTCCAGCGTATCTTCGTCCATTGCGTATTTTCCGTCCTGCATTCGGACAAGCGCGCCATATCTTTGTTTTTCATTATCCGTTAGTTTCGGAGCATACTCATATTTAAGGTCTTACCAAAACGGCGGGGCCTTGTAAAAAGATTTACCTTTCCCCAGCTGTCAAGAAGCTGTTCAATCAGTCTTGTCTTATCAATATAGTAAAAACCTTGTTGGCGAATTTCCTTAAAATCTTCGATACCAACCGGAAGTTTTAACGTCGCTGCCATTCTTCCACGCCCTTTCCGAAGCTACATTAACAGGCAAAGGATATTATATCCCAGTGCATTTTGATTTTACCATTTGGGAACTCAAATGGCAAGTTGATCCTATCTTCTGCTTTGCCTCGTTTACGGCACATCAATCAGTCCGAAGCGGTAGAACATTCCGTATATGTAGGTCACGCCCCGGATGTCGCCCAGAGCCTTTGGTCCACGCAACTCTAGGGGTCTGACCCTATGAAAATCTGAGTAGACGGGAACTATCGTACTGCTGGAAAACCCTGATAAAAAGCGAGTAAAACGGCAGCCGTCTCCTTTTCGAGACCCCTGCCGTTTTACTCGCTTTTTCTATTCATTTTCATAGGGCATACCCCCATGTGTCTCGTTTGCTAAGGTCATGGGAATATTAGGAAAATCTTTTAATCTTATCTTTGTATCAGAATTATAGTGATCTTCTTTTGGATTGACCGCCTTGGGACCGGTCCCCGATGTACTATAAGTTACAATATGCTTAACAATAGAATCCTATCTCATCCGTCACAAATGCCTCTTTCCATTTTGCACAAATAAAGAAAAACTGTGCTGATATAAATTCCATCAATTCATTCAGCTCTTTCTTGGAAATTTTACTTCCATTACTTGCCAAAATGCATCCACCTGACTTTGTAAGCCATATTTTAGTCGCATTTGGAGTAGGCTTACCTTTTGATATATGAACATGAATTGGTTCTCCATTTTCATTAGACCAAAAATATACCGTATATCCACATACCATAAACAATTTAGGCAATTTGAATCCCCCCATTCTCCGCATACCGGTATAGCAAATGAGCATTACTATGCAGGAGTTCTTCAAACATTGCTATTTCTTCATCCGAATATCCTTGGCGTTCTGTCCATTTGTAATCAGGCAATTCACACCTTGCCGAATCAAATCCATCTTCTGTTGGTCGTTCAAAGTTTACAATAACTTTTTTCATTCCATCTTTTTCAACAATTTGTGAATGAACAATCTCCGTTTCATCTGCCAGTGTCATATATGGATACATCATACAACGTCACCCCGTTTCTTATTTTTAAACTCATTATAGCATCATACCCTGTCGTTGTCATGTGATTAAAAGCTAAATTCTTTCACTGAAAATTTCAAAAGTAAATTCCATCGTCCGCTTATGCGGTGGAATTTACTCCTACATGAGTGGAGTTTAATCTTTCATATATTCGTGCTATGCTCATGAAGACCTTCTGACAGCAGTAGAAGGAGATCTCTATGAGTAAATATATTCCTGGTAACCAGAAACATCTTTCCCTTGAAGACCGTAAATACATTGAGCGTTCCCTGAATAACGGCAGCACTTTTAAAGATATCGCCCGCTTCTTATGCAAAGATCCTACAACTATTTCGAAGGAAGTGAAACTCCATCGTGTAAGTGATTGGTATCATAAAGGATCCTTCCTTAACGCTCACAACTTCTGCATTCATAGATATCACTGCAGAAAAACAAATGTATGCAGGAAAATCATACTCTGCAACATTAAGTGTACTTCCTGTCCAACCTGTAACCAAACCTGTCCTGATTTCGTTAAAGAACAGTGTAACCGTCTTGATAAGGCTCCTTACGTCTGTAATGGATGTCCGAAAGCCATCCATCATTGTTCCATTGCTCACAAGTACCGTTACGATGCTGTCTTTGCAGACCGCAAATACAAGGAATGTCTGTCTTCGTCCAGGGCTGGTATAAACATGACAAAGCATGAACTACGTCAAAAGGACATGGTCATTTCGCCTCTTATTTATCAGGGACAATCTGGAGATTCCACCTATGCAGATGCCTGCTTAAGCCGAATGACATCCAAGGCATATCGTCTTGAATTTCCTGGCAGAGATCGTAGAGTAAACAACGGTAACTAATAAACCTGCTGAGCTTTGCTCAGTTTGAAGCGGAATGGCGCTCCGTTCCTCTGGAACGGATGCGCAGTTCTTGCGGAATATGCACTATTTTAAAAAAATTACAGAATTTCTTTTTTATTCTTTTTATTTGTAATCTTATGTTCATTTCTTCTATTTTCAGAAGCTCTCATTCTTTTCTAATTCCCTGCATTTTCCAGAAAGCTCTTCCTCCAACGCTCTCACATCCCTGCAAATCTTTCCTTGGATCTCCTCTGTAAATTTTTCCGGCAATGGATCTCTCACCTTCAGCTCTTCTCTCACTTCGTCCCACCATAGAAACTCTCTATACTTGCAGATCACCTGCTCCACGCATTTTCCTATCCTCGTCTCTTTCCCACATTCCTCTGCCTTTTTCTCATTCTGTAAACTTGCATAATACAAAATCGTGACATTAAGCTCTTCTATCACCTTATTCATTTTCCTGCAGTCTACCTGGGTTCCATGCGAATTTTCTTTTTCTGCCTTACGTTTTCGTTCTTCCTCTTTTCTTTGCGTAGCTATTACTTCATCATATACAAACAACTCACCATCTTGGCTGATATATCCCACTTCGCTCAATACCAGTTTCAACAATTCCGGCGCTGCATGCAGTGTAGATGAAAGCTGCGATAGCTCCCACCGTTCTGCTCTCCTGATATATTCTTCCAATTGCTCAATAGTCGGTTTCTTCTCGATTCTTTTTCCAAATGACTTCTTCAGCCATCCAATACTCTGATAAATAAAAACTACCCGTGACGCCCAGTCGATTACATCAGCCAGGGAGTTTATTCCCAGCGTGTCCAATATCTGGGAACTGTGATATAAAAATGTTTTCCATCCCTGCAAAACCGCCTGCGCGATCTGTATTCCATCCCCGCCCATATTGTTGGCTTGTACAAGAATTCCTTTTTCCTCTGCCTCTGGAAATGTGCGAAGGAAATCCCGAATCGTCACCCTGTCATATGGGACATTCCATTCGACACTCTCCTCAAATTGGATATACGGAAACATTTTATAGCGTGTATAGCTATCCATATCATCTTTATAATACGTATAAAAAGAAACATGCCGAATCTCATGTCCATGCTTTTTGCAATAAGACACCAGATTTTCCGACAGCTCCTCCTCATGAATCAGGATCATTTCCGGAATACGATATTCCAGGCAATAGTCAATCTGTAAACTGCAGATCTGTCCATTTCCTTTTATATATTCCTGAAGTTTTTCTTCTGCATACGTTATATTTTCCCGAATTTTCTCTTCATAACCGTCCTCTACCGCTACTCCATGAAGCTGCCCCAATTCATCCTGATAAACTGGCGCAAAAGCAATCTCATCCACTTGCCGTACATATTCTGGATGATCCTGCAATAATTTTCGCTTTTCTTCTCCTATCTGCATCAATGTATACTCAGCATACGAATAAAATGCCCGATACAATCTATGAATCAAAAGAAAATACTTATAAAAAAGCGGGACACAGCAAAGTCTTGTATCTGCTACTCCATACTCTAACAAATCCTTTTTGGCCTTTTGTAACATCCTTTTTAGATTTTTATTCATCTTCAGATGTGTGGTCCCCAGAATTTCTGACAGATCTAAATAAATTTTTTCTTCATCATAATGAATCGGTATATGGCCATGCTGCATATAGTTTCGCAGAAAGTCTACAATTTTATACTCCGAATATTGATCATATGCTTTCGAAATGAAGTTTTTCTTAAAACTTTTATCCTTAGAAATATAGAATTCATCAAATTTCTCCATAGATTCTATCAATGTCCGCCCTGCGCTGACGGCATTGCAAAGCAACGCATTGATCTGAATCACATCTACAGTTTCTCCTCTCTTAGCGAATATACGATCGTCAAATTGTAAAGAGAATTTCTCAAACATATTTTCCAAGTTAAAAACCATCATACTATATAACTCATCCAATTCACAAATATGCTGTGACATGCTGAGATACCGCCGCAATATCTGTTCATGCTCCCATGGCAGTTTCTCAAGCTGTGTTCCTGGAACATTCAAAAAATCCATTGGAATATACGCTCTTGTATTCATTGACATCCCTCCAAACCTATACAATTCTTTCTTGGAAATGCAAACTTTTTGTATACGCAAATAACGCTCACAAACTTCTCAAATTTATTACTGTATATATACCCCGTACTTACAATATAATTTGATTTTAACACCTATGTTCCAGCATAACAATCAATTCATGACTTTTTGTTTTTTTCTTTTTATAATATTTTTTACTCGTGTTTCTTCCTATTATAATATCTTTTCTTTTAGCATTTACTTTCTACTCTTCTGTTTCTTCTCATACAGCTTCCTTGGTCCGTATTTATGCTATTGAAGACTTATATTCCAAGAATATTCAAATGAGCAGGAGGAACATCTTTATAGGCGTTCTATAACAGCACATTTATAGGGTCTAAATGCTAGTATTCTCAACTCACGCCTTCACGGAAGGCGACTGCAAATTCAAATAATTTTTGCTGCTAAACACTTCTTATTTTTATTAATTCTTTCCAAATTTCTCATTCTAGCTTTTCTTTTTCACCTAGCTTCTCTTCGCTTTTCTCTTCATCCTGTCATTTTCCGGTGCGAATCTCCCTGTATTTTTCTGTTTATTTACCTTTCGCACTCGAAACATGTACACTCTGTCATAATATTTAATTTGCTTCATTATATCTCTCCACTAATTTTCTATCAACTGAAAATATGTTTTAATTTAATCTCTTTGCTTTTTAAAATTAACTTACTAAAGTTTTTTGTTATTTTTTACTGGCATCGTAAGATGCCAGTAATTAAATTTATAAAATTCTAATAATATCCGAACTTTATCTGATAATTGTAAGTAGGTAATCATCCGTATATTGACATTTTATAAAAGCCATCTGATACTG
>NZ_QUJD01000023.1:0-43835 GCF_003480555.1 Blautia sp. AM29-29 | reverse complement strand
GCACGGTGGTGTGAGAGGTCGGGAAATCACTCAGATTTCCCTCCTACTCGATTTTAAACGTTTTTTATGCCTGCAGCCGTGCCAGATCCTGGTAGAATGTCGGATACGAGATATCCACACAGCCGGCGCGCAGGATTTCCGTCGGTGTCTCTGCGGCAAGCGAAGCGATTGCAAACGACATCGCAATGCGGTGGTCGAGGCGGCTGTCGATTTGGGCGCCGTGGAACGGTTTTCCGCCCTCAATGATCATGCCGTCGTCCGTGCCTTCCAGGGAAACACCCATCGCGGTGAGTTCGTTTACCATGATATCAAGACGGTTCGATTCTTTGACTTTCAGCTCCTCCGCATTCCGGATCACGGTTGTACCGTTCGCTGTGGCGGCAAGAACCGCGATGATCGGGATTTCATCGATCAGGGTCGGGATCAGTTCGCCCTCGATGACGGTGCCGGAAAGAGACGGCGTATAGCGCACGAGAAGGTCTGCAACCGGTTCTCCGCCGGAGTTCTGCTCATTCAGAAGTGTGATGTCAGCACCCATGGCGCGGCAGACGCGGAGCATACCGTCGCGGGTCGGGTTGATGCCGACATTTTTCAGGAGCACCTCAGAGCCTGGAACTATCAGCGCGGCGGCGATGAAGTAGGCGGCGGAGGAAATATCTCCCGGCACACGGACGAGATTTCCATGGAGATCCGGGTTCGGCAGAACCGATGCGGTCAGCCCTTCGGAGGCAACGTCGGCGCCGAAGAATTTCAGCATCAGCTCCGTATGGTTTCTGGAAAGAGCCGGTTCGGTAACGCTTGTTTTTCCGTCAGCATACAGTCCGGCAAGCAGGACACACGATTTGACCTGTGCGGATGCGACCGGCGAAAGATAGGAGATGGCGTGGAGCGGATGGCCGTTGATCGCAAGCGGCGCACAGCCGTTTTCCGGAATACTGCGGATGGAAGCGCCCATCTGGGTCAGCGGATTGATGATGCGTCCCATCGGCCGTTTCTGAATGGAGGCGTCACCGGTCAGTGTACTGGAAAAGTTCTGGCCGGCAAGAATGCCGGAGATCAGGCGTGTCGTTGTTCCGCTGTTTCCGCAGTCGAGAACGGCGGACGGAGCCGAAAGCCCGTGCAGACCTTTTCCATGAATGAGGATGCGCTCCGGCGTGTTCTCGATCTCAATGCCCATACTGCGGAAGCAGGAGATGGTGGAGAGACAGTCGGCACCCTGTAAAAAGTTTGTGACTTCTGTGGTTCCCTCTGAAATGGCACCGAACATGACGGCGCGGTGGGAAATGGATTTATCGCCCGGCACGGAGATTTCTCCGCGCAGAGGACGTACTGCTTTCTGGAACTGCATAACGTAACTTCCTCCTGTCAAGATATACGCGCTTTTAATTGCGGATATGAATGGTATAGCCATGGTCTTTTAAGACCTTCCGGGCAAGAATGCCTGCCTGCTCTTCATAAAATTCAATGCGGAGAGCACCCTCTTCGAACTCGCGGTTATGCGTAATGCCGATATTTTTAATACTGATCTGGTTGATGGCAAGAATTGTTGTAACGGCTGCGATTCCGCCGGCTTCATCGAGCAGGTCGCAGTAAACGACGTATTCTTTCTTTGTCGGTCCATAGGAAGAATCTTCCATGGAATTCCGGTATTCGCGGGAACTCTCAAACATATTGTAGAGCTCGTGGCCTTTTTTGTTGTCAACCAGGTATTTTGCCTGGACGAGAAGGCGGATATAGGAATCCAGCACATTCGAGAGCTGCTTCTGGTTTGAGAGACAGATCTGCTGCCATACCTCCGGGGAGGAGGAAGCGATGCGGGTGATGTCCTTGAAGCCGCCTGCAGCAACGGTTTTCATCTGCTCTTCCGGTGTGTCCAGGGATGCGAGTGCATTGACCAAGGTAGCGGCAACGATATGCGGCAGATGACTGACACCTGCGGTGATGTAGTCGTGCTCTTCGTATGTTAAAACCATCGGGATCGCCTTTAAGGACTGGACAAGATCAACGAAAGCGGAAACTGTCGCGATCTCAACATCTGGTCCGGGTGTAATCATATAGTAAGCATTTTCCAGCAGGTAATCGGTGGCGCTGGAATATCCCGTCTTTTCGGAGCCTGCCATCGGATGGCCGCCGATAAACTGGTGCGTCATGCCGAGGGTCTCAACCGCCTGATGGATTTCTCCTTTTACACTTCCGACGTCTGTGATGATACAGCCCGGTTTTGCGATGCCTTTCACGAACGGAAGATAGGAGATGTTGGTGCTGACAGGAGCACATAAGAAGATATAGTCACAGTCGGCAAAGCGGTCGTCCCGTTCTTCCAGCGCGATATCAATCACGCCTTCCTGAATTGCCTCTTCGATCGTCGCTTTGGTGCGGCAGTAGGCCATCAGTTTATACTCCTGGTGAACCTTTCTGAGGGTTTTTGCAATGGAGCCGCCGATGAGGCCAAGGCCGATAAAGCCGATACAGATTTTTTCGGATGTATCACACATAATTCAAGTAGTCCTTTCTGACAATTTTCGTAGGTAAATCGTATAAAAGACATTGTAAAGCATCTGAAATCAAATGTCAAAGATTTCTTGCTTTAAAGCAACAAAGCATTTTTGAAAGGCAGCAATCTTGCTTGTTTTGCAAAATCCGGCAGATTCCACAGAAAAGCCAGACAGAAAAGCGGAAGAAGGGCAGAATAACCAGCTAAAATACATATAAAATTTAAAAATTCAGAAATATATTGTGAAATATGAATAATATACTTGCAAAAAAGCAAAAACTTTAGTAGAATAGTGACTATGATAAGAGGAACGGAAGACGTGAATCTTGATAAAAAGCAGAAAGGCGAATAAGAGCGGCCTTGCAATCTGCAAATTTACTTACATGGGAGGTATTACATATGGACGTTTTTAGAACTGACCGAATCAGAAATGTGGTGCTGCTGGGGCACAGCGGCTCCGGAAAGACAAGTCTGACCGAAGCTATGGCTTATCTTTCCGGTATGACAAACCGTCTCGGAAAAGTGACAGACGGAAATACCGTCAGCGATTTTGACAAAGAAGAAATCAAGCGCAAATGCTCTATTTCCACAACGCTTGTCCCGGTCGTATGGGGAAAAAATAAGATCAATGTTCTGGATACTCCTGGAATGTTTGATTTCGTAGGAGAAGCACAGGAAGCCGCTTCCGCAGCAGATGCCGCTGTAATCGTGGTATCCGGAAAGGCCGGCGTGCAGGTCGGAACCCAGAAAGCATGGGAACTCTGCGAGAAATACAATCTTCCGCGTATGATCTTCGTAACGGAAATGGATCAGGACGATGTCAGCTACCGAGAAGTCGTTGAGCAGCTCACCGAACTGTACGGAAAACGAATCGCACCGCTTCATATGCCTCTGCGTGAAAACGGTAAATTTGTAGGATATATCAATATTGTAAAGAACAAAGGCCGCAGATATATCGAAAAAGATAAAAAAGAAGAATGCCCGATTCCAGATTACTCCGTAGAATATCTGGAGAAGTACCGTGAAACCCTGATGGAATCCGTGGCAGAAACAAGTGAAGAGTTTATGGACCGCTACTTTGGCGGAGAAGAGTTCTCGGTAGCAGAGATTTCCGCAGCGCTTGCCATGAACGTAGGAGACGGCACCATCGTTCCGGTATGCATGGGATCTCCGGTGAACCTGCAGGGCGTATCGAACCTTCTGGATGATATCTGCGGATACTTCCCGGATCCGTCCACCCGTCCGTGTGCCGGCATCAATCTCGATACGAACGAAATTTTCGAGGCAAATTACGACTTTGCGAAACCGAAGAGCGCGACCATTTTCAAGACGATCGTGGATCCGTTCCTTGGAAAATATTCAATGATTAAGGTTTGCTCCGGCGTTATTAAAAGTGATGATGTGCTCTATAATGTAGATCAGGAATCCGAAGAAAAACTGAGCAAGCTGTACGTGCTCGAAGGCTCCAAGCCGATCGAAGTACCGGAGCTTCATGCAGGAGATATCGGTGCCATCGCAAAACTCGGCGATGCAAGAACCGGCGATTCCCTTGCGACAAAGAACAATCAGGTCCGCTACGGAAAACCGGATGTTTCGACTCCGTACACCGCAAAACGATATAAACCGAAGAACAAAGCCGATGTAGATAAGATCTCCCAGGCCTTTGCCAAGATGATGCAGGAAGACCTGACTATGAAGGCAGTCAATGATTCTGCAAACCATCAGACATTGCTGTACGGCATGGGCGACCAGCACATCGATATTATCGTCAGCAAGCTGCTGGAGCGCTACAAAGTAGAAGTAGAGCTGTCCCGTCCGAAGGTAGCCTTCCGCGAGACGATCCGCAAAAATTCGGATGTAGAAGCAAAATACAAAAAACAGTCCGGCGGCCACGGCCAGTACGGTCATGTAAAAATGCGCTTCTCCGCTTCCGGAGATCTCGAGAAACCATACGTTTTCGAGCAGGAAGTTGTCGGCGGCACCGTTCCGAAGAACTACTTCCCGGCTGTTGAAAAAGGTATCCAGGAAGCCGTACAGAAAGGCCCTCTGGCTGCTTATCCGGTAGTCGGCGTCAAAGCCGTTCTGTATGATGGTTCTTATCATCCGGTAGACTCCTCCGAGATGGCATTCAAGACCGCAGCGATCCAGGCGTTCAAGAAAGGCTTTATGGAAGCATCCCCGGTTCTCCTTGAGCCGATCGTTTCGATGAAGATCACTGTAGACGATAAATACACCGGCGATATCATGGGCGATCTCAACAAACGCCGCGGCCGTGTGCTCGGCATGAACCCGGATCACAAGGGCCATACGATTATCGAGGCTGATGTTCCGGAACTTGAGATCTACGGATACGGCACAACACTCCGCTCCATGACAGGCGGAAGCGGTGATTTCTCCTATGAGTTTGCGAGATATGAGCAGGCTCCGTCCGATATCCAGGCAAAAGAGATTGAGGCAAGAGCTTCGAAGGTTGAAAAAGCAGAAGAATAAAGCTTTATAAAATAGTGTGATAAAACAGAGAAAATCCGGTTTCGGGAGCAGAATTCGCCCGGAAACCGGATTTTTCTGCGGTTTTTGAAGAAAAACGGAGGATATAGGAAAAAATAAATTGTAAAAACAGGGAAAGAGTGATAGAATACAGCTATATGTTCAAATGCGCATGCTGTCCTATGCGGCGGTGTGAGAAAAAAGAACTTTGAACTTGAACATGCAGGAGGTTACCTATGAGTAAAAGATATGAGCCACAGGACATTGAAAAAAAGTGGCAGAAGATCTGGCAGGATGAAAAAGCCTTTGCCGCCACAGATGATTATACAAAACCGAAATACTACGCACTCGTTGAGTTTCCGTATCCGTCAGGACAGGGACTTCACGTAGGCCATCCGCGTCCGTACACTGCACTGGACATCGTAGCCAGAAAGCGCAGAATGCAGGGTTACAACGTTCTGTATCCGATGGGCTGGGATGCATTTGGTCTTCCAACGGAGAACTATGCGATCAAAAACCACATTCATCCGAAGATCGTTACCAAAAACAACGTACATCACTTCAAAGACCAGCTTCAGTCTCTTGGATATTCCTTCGACTGGGACAGAGAGATCAACACGACGGATCCGGAATACTATCACTGGACCCAGTGGATTTTCCTGAAACTTTTCAAAGCCGGACTGGCATATAAAAAAGAGATGCCGATCAACTGGTGTACTTCCTGTAAGGTAGGCCTTGCAAACGAGGAAGTTGTAAACGGCGTGTGCGAGCGCTGCGGAAGCCCGGTTGTCCGCAAAGTAAAGAGCGAGTGGATGCTGAAGATTACCGAGTATGCAGACAAGCTGATCGACGGTCTGGACGGCGTTGACTATATTGAGCGTGTCAAAACTTCCCAGAAAAACTGGATTGGACGTTCCCACGGAGCAGAGGTTGATTTCTCCCTGAAAGATAAACCGGAGAAGCTGACCATCTACACCACACGCCCGGATACCCTGTTCGGTGTTACGTACATGGTACTCTCCCCGGAGCATCCGTACATCGACCAGTACAAAGATGAGATCAAGAACTGGGATGAGGTCTGCGCATACCGTGAGATGGCAGCCAGAAAATCCGATTTCGAGCGTTCCGAGCTTGCAAAAGACAAGACCGGTGTCATGATCGACGGACTTTCCGCAGTCAACCCGGTTAATGGAAAAGAGATCCCGATCTGGATTTCCGATTATGTACTGATGAGCTACGGCACCGGCGCCATCATGGCAGTACCGGCACACGATGAGCGTGACTGGGAGTTCGCAAAGAAATTCAACATGCCGATCATCGAGGTCGTTGCAGGCGGCGACGTACAGAACGAAGTTTACACCGACGTTGCAGAGGGAACTCTTGTCAACTCCGGTTTCCTGAACGGACTTTCCGTTGCGGAAGCAAAAAAGAAAATTCTTGAGTGGCTCGAAGAGAACCACGTTGGAAAAGCAAAAACAAACTATAAGCTGCGTGACTGGGTATTCTCCCGTCAGCGTTACTGGGGTGAGCCGATTCCGATCGTACACTGCGACAAATGCGGTTACGTTCCGGTTCCGGAAGAATCCCTTCCGCTGGAGCTGCCGGATGTAGAGAGCTACATGCCGACCGATAACGGCGAGTCTCCGCTGGCTGCCATGACAGACTGGGTCAACACCACCTGCCCGTGCTGCGGAGGACCTGCAAAACGTGAGACCGATACCATGCCGCAGTGGGCTGGATCTTCCTGGTATTACATCCGCTATACCGATCCGAAGAACAAAGAGGCTCTGGCAAGCAAAGAAGCTATGAAATACTGGCTGCCGGTTGACTGGTACAACGGAGGAATGGAGCACACCACCCTTCACCTTCTGTATTCCCGTTTCTGGCATAAATTCCTGTACGATCAGGGCGTAGTTACCTGCCCGGAACCGTATCAGAAACGTACTTCCCACGGAATGATCCTCGGCGAGAACGGCGAGAAGATGAGTAAATCCCGTGGAAACGTTGTCAACCCGGATGATATCGTAGCTGAGTTCGGTGCAGATACCCTGCGTACGTACGAGATGTTCATCGGTGCCTTCGACTTAAGTGCATCCTGGTCTCAGGAAGGCGTAAAAGGATGCCGTCGTTTCCTCGAACGTGTATGGAAACTGCAGGACAGCCTGGTAGACGGAGATTCCTACTCCAAAGAGCTGGAGTCCAAAATGCACCAGACCATCAAGAAAGTATCCAGCGACTATGAGTCCCTGAAATACAACACAGCGATCGCAGCCATGATGACCCTGGTCAACGAGTTCTACAAAGCCGGAAAAGTAACGAGAAAAGAGTTCGAAACCCTTCTGATCCTGCTGAATCCGGTTGCACCGCATATGACCGAGGAACTGTGGGCAGACCTTGGATACGAAGGCCGTCTGTATCAGACCGCATGGCCGGAGTTTGACGAGGAGAAGACCGTAGAGGCAGTAGCCGAGATCGCTGTTCAGATCAACGGTAAAATGCGCGGAACGATCAAAATCGCCAAAGATGCAGATAAAGAGACCGCAATCGCCGCTGCAAAAGAGGCAGTTGCAGACAAACTGACCGGAAACATCGTAAAAGAAATTTACGTACCGGGAAGAATTGTGAATATCGTTCAGAAATAATAATTATGTAAGCTGAAGAAAGGAGGCTGATTCTTGGAAAAAGAGTCAGTCTCCTTTTGCATAAATATTGCTGTTTAGTAAGGAGGGATACAAAATGGATCTTGAAACAATCAGACAGGAAGCGCGTGCCGCCGCAGAGGAGCTGATTACGACGGCGCAGATGAAACCGGGACAGATTCTGGTAGTGGGATGTTCTTCGAGTGAAATTCACAACAGTAAGCTCGGAACGGATTCCAGCCAGGAGATCGGGCAGGCGGTGTTTGAGGCGCTGTATGCGTGTACGAAGGAGCACGGGCTGTATCTGGCGGCGCAGTGCTGTGAGCATCTGAACCGCGCGGTTGTTCTGGAGCGTGCGGCGGCAGAAAAATACGGTTACGAGCCGGTCTGCGCGGTACCGTGGCTGCATGGCGGCGGATCGTTTGCGATGGCGGCATACTATGGATTGGAGGACGCTGTCACCGTAGAGCGTGTGCAGGCGCATGCAGGTATTGATATCGGTGATGTGCTGATCGGCATGCAGCTGAAGGCAGTAGCCGTTCCGGTCCGGGTATCGCAGAAAACGATCGGAGATGCGCACGTTGTCTGCGCGCGGACAAGACCGAAATACATCGGCGGCGAGCGGACGCATTACGCGGAAGATCCGGAGATGAGAAAGTAAGAAACTGTGATTTGTAAATCAAAAAATGCCGTACAGGCGGAGGAAAAATTTCCAACGCTGTACGGCATTTTTGATGGTTGGTTTTACGTTTTATTTCGCTTTTCTCGCTTCCCGTTTTCGCAGGAAGAAAATTTTCTGCTTCCGGTAAAAAGAGGAAATGGAATCCACGAGGATGCTCAAATATCGCAGAACCGGCTCTGTTGCGACAGAGAATACGACCAGCAGCATGATACATTTTCTGGACATATCAGAAATGGCGAACAGTTGGTTCAGATAGGTACTGCAGAAAATGAAGGCAATAATCGAGCCGATCAGGATCGTCCAGCGCATCCAGTTGAGCGGCTTGCTGATCCGGTAGAGAATCATAAAACCGACAATGGCGAGCAGTACGGTGGAAGCGGTCGAAATATCTTCCGAGCCGACCGCAAATTCCTGGCCGAAGACGACGAGTGTTGCGACCATCAAAAAGTCGGTCAGCGCCGCAGGCAGGGCCCGTGTCAGAATGTTCGTGATAAAGTGGCCCGCGATCCGGTTTTTGTTCGGCATTAGCGAGAGCAGGAAGCCTGGAATACCGATCGTAAACATACTGATCAGCGAGATCTGGGACGGCTCCAGCGGATACGTCACCATCGAGATCAGTGAGAAGATGGACAGCAGGAACGAGAAAATGTTCTTTACCAGGAACAGCGTTCCCGAGCGCTGCAGGTTGTTGACAACGCGGCGGCCTTCCAGTACGACAGAAGGCATCTTCGAAAAGTCGTTGTCCAGCAGAACGAGCTGTGCAGCCTGTGCGGCAGCGTCACTTCCGGATGCCATCGCAACGGAGCAGTCGGCATCCTTTAATGCGAGCACATCGTTGACACCATCGCCGGTCATCGCAACGGTCTTGCCGTTTTTCTTTAAAGCCTGGACAAACTGGCGTTTTTGGTCTGGTGTGACACGGCCGAACACGGTGTATTTCAGGATTGCTTCTTCGAGCTCTTCCGGTGTCTTTAGAGTGGAAGCATCAATATAATCCTCTGCGTGTGCAATCCCTGCCTGGCGGGCAACCTCAGATACCGTTACCGGAGTATCACCGGAGATGACCTTGACATGGACACCCTGATCTTCGAAGTAGCGGAACGTTTCCGGTGCTTCTTTTCGGATCGGATTGGAGAGAAGCACGTAGCCAAGCGGCGTGACACGGCCGGAGAGTGCTTTTCCATTCGGTACAGTTTCGGATGTGCCGAAGACGAGGAGACGGAATCCCTTTGAGGTATACGCTTCAATTTCACTCTGATAGCGTGCAAAATCATCGCGGAGAACGAACTCCGGGGCACCGAGCACGTAGGAGACATCCGAAAATGTCACACTGGAATACTTGAATTCCGAGGAGAACGAAGTCATCGAAACGGCAGTTCTGCCGTTGCTGTCTTTAAAATATTCTTTCAGTGCCGCCATAGTAATGTTGTCGTTTGACATGGCAGATGCGAAATCACCGACCGCAAGGGAAAGCTCTTCTTTCTGCAGTGCGGGAGCATTTTTGCCGGATTCTGTATCAGGGACTGAACTGGAGCCGACCAGAATCAGATCATGTACTTTCATATTTGTCTCGGTGATGGTTCCCGTCTTATCGACACAGAGCACGTTGACGCGAGCCAGCGTCTCGATACATTTCATATCATGCACGAGAACCTTCTGCGAAGCCAGCCGCATAACGCTGACGGCAAGGGCAACGCTTGCAAGCAGGTAAAGACCTTCTGGGATCATGCCGAGCACGGCGGCCACCATCGAGGTAATGCTCTCACGGAACGTTTCGTGGGAGACGAAAAACTGCTGGCCGAAGAGCAGAAGACCGATCGGAATGATCAGAATGCCGACAACCTTTACCAGCTTGTTGAGGGAGCGGATCATCTCGGACTGTTCGCCCTCTTTCATGGCCTTTGCCTCGAGGGTCAGACGGGAAATGTAGGAATCTTCACCAACCTGGGTCAGACGGCTCTTGCAGCTTCCGGAGACGATAAAACTTCCGGACATCAGCTCGTCGCCCGGGCGCTTGGTAATCTCATCGGATTCACCGGTAAGCAGCGATTCGTTGACCTGTACCTCACCTTCAAGCACGACGGCATCAGCGCAGATCTGTTTTCCTGCGGTAAATACAACAATATCATCGAGTACGAGATCCTCCGCGGCGAGTGTTACCTCAGCCCCGTCACGGATCGCAGTAGCCTTCGGCGCGTTTAAAACAGACAGCTTTTCCAGCGTCTTTTTCGCCTTGATCTCCTGTACAATACCGATCAGCGTGTTCGCGATGATGACCGGCAGAAACGTAAGATCCCGGAACGAACCGGCAAGGATCAGAAAGATGGCAATAATCAGAAAAATCAGGTTGAAATACGTACAGACATTGCTCTTTACGATCTCGGCCGTTGTCTTGGACGGAGGTTCCACCGCGCGGTTGGTCCAGCCGTTCTCGCGGTACTCGGCAACCTGCTCGGCGGAAAGGCCTTCGGAAGGGTCTGCCTCATAACGCGTCGTTGGAACACGGCGGTGAATGATTTCGGGAATTGTTTTGTTCATAACAGTTATATTCCTCTCCGGCCGTCCTGATAAAGAAGAGACAGCCTCACTGTGGTTTGGTTGAAAAAGATCACGTCTGGAATCTTTTTCCATACTAAGAAGTATACCATAGAGCATCGAAAAAGAAATGAAGGAAGTATTAAATTTTACGAAAAAAAGACTTTTCGCAAAGAGGAACAGATAGGAATGTGCGAAAAGTCTTTTGTATTCTGAATTTAGTCCTGTACTTCCTGAAGATTGCGGATGTTCGGCTCCGCCATCATGGAGTAATTGGTGTAATAAACAACGAAGCCCGGTTTGCTTCCGTTTGGTTTGCGCAGGTTTTTCTTTAAGGTGTAGTCGATTTCCACCTTCGGTGCCTGTCTGCCTTTCGAGTAATAGGCGGCGAGAGCAGCGGCCTCTTCGTAGACGGAATCCGGCAGCTCTTTACCGTTCGTCTTTACGATGACATGGCTGCCCGGCTGGCCTTTCGCGTGGAACCACCAGTCGTTGCCGGAGGCGAATTTAAACGAAAGTTCCTCGTTCTGGAAGTTGTTCTTGCCGACATAAATGTCAAAGCCCTCGGAAGAGCGGTAGTGGAACGGATGGGAGGTGATTTTCTGCTTTTTCCCTGTCGGTCCCTTGCGGCGGATGTAGCCGTACTCGATCAGCTCTTCTTTTAACTGCACCAGATCCGCCTCATCGAGCGCAATATCAAGCGCCGTGCTGATGGATTCGAGATGGTCGATTTCCTCTTTCGTCTCGACAAGAAGTTCCTCGAGTGCCTCACGGGTCCGCTTCAGCTTTCCGTATCGGTCGAAGTATTTTTTCGCATTTTCGCCGGCAGAGAGCGTTCCGTCGAGCGGAATCGTGATTTCCTCGCCGTTATAGTAATTGACGGCGTTCAGCGAAGTATCGCCCGGCTGGCAGCTGTAGCCGTACGTATTTAAAAGCTCACCGTAAATCCGGTATTTTTCCCGCTTGTCGGTGTCTTTTAACTGTTTCTGCTGCAGGTCGTATTTTTTGACATTCCGTTCGAGTGCGGTATTGACGACACGGCGCAGATCGGAAGATTTCTGACGGATGCGGGTGATGCGGTTTTTCATGGCATAGTATGTTTCCAGTACACCGGAGATCGAATCGTATGTTTCCTCCCGCAAATCCTGATACTGCGTCAGTTTCAGTGCGGAAAATTCTTTCGGCTCATCGCCCTGGTATACGATGTTCGGCGTAAATGCGCCGTTTTTGATATCCTCAATCAGATAAGAGAAGGTGCGGAACAGATGAAGCTTCGCATTTTCTTCGAGTGCATTGACCGCAAATCCGCCGTCGATGCCGGCGCGGCAGCAGACTTCCTCCGCCATCAGCGGGCTGAAGCCGGTAAGGGAAGTGTAGATTGCCTTTGCGGCAGCCATCGGTTTCGTGCAGACGAAATCGAAAAATTCTTCTTCTGTGATCGTGAGCGGATCTTTCTTATCCTGCGTGTGCGGAATGAACCAGGTGCGGCCCGGAAGAACCTCACGGACAGAACTCATGTTGGCGGAAATATGTTTGATACTGTCAAGGATCGTATTGTCCTCCTGACAGAAGATCAGGTTGCTGTGTTTTCCCATGATCTCCACAATCAGCTTCTTGCGGCAGATATCGCCGAGTTCGTTCAAATGCTCGAGCTCAAAAATAAGAATACGCTCGAGTCCCGGCTGGGTAACGGAGAGAATGCGGGCGCTGCCGATGTGTTTGCGGAGCAGCATACAGAAATTCGGTGCGGTCATCGGGCCGGGCTTATTGTTGTCCGTCAGGTAGATCAGCGGAAGCGAAGCACTTGCCGAGAGGAGAAGACGGTAAACGGTACGGTTGTTTTTTATTGTAATCATCAGCTCGTCGTTTTCCGGCTGTGCGATCTTGTTGATCTTTCCGCCGACGATGGTCTGATTCAGTTCCTGTGCAATATTTGCAATGGTAATTCCATCAAAAGCCATAGAAAATATCTCCTTTGTTTGAAATTCTGGTATTTTCATTATAATACAGAAAAAAAGATTTGACTAGGCTTTCTGAATGAATTATAATAAATCTGTATGGGTAGATGTATTTTCTGAAAAAGACTTCAGAAGGTACAGGAAAGGACGGATTGTGGCAAAACTGATCAACATCGGATTCGGCAATGTCGTAAATTCGGATAAAATAATAGCAGTGGTGAGTCCCGAGGCGGCACCCGTCAAGCGTATGGTGCAGCGTGCAAAGGAAAGCAACCGCATCATCGATGCGACGCAGGGAAGACGCACGAAAGCAGTGCTCATCACCGGAGAAGAATTTATCATCCTTTCGGCTTTGCAGCCGGAAACGATCAGCCGCAGATTCAACGGCGGCTGGGAAACAGAAAAAGAGCGAGGGGAATCTGAAAATGAGTAGAGGAATACTTACTGTAGTATCCGGTTTTTCCGGAGCAGGAAAAGGAACACTGATGAAACGCCTGATGGAGGAGTACGACAACTATGCGCTGTCCATCTCCGTCACCACAAGAGACCCGCGTCCGGGCGAGGAAGACGGCGTATCGTACTTTTTCCGTACAGAAGAAGAGTTTGACCGCATGGTAGAAGAGGATGCCTTCCTCGAGTATGCGCGTTACGTAAAACATTCCTACGGAACGCCGAAGGCATACGTAGAGGAGCAGCTGGATGCCGGAAAAGATGTTCTGCTTGAGATTGAAATCCAGGGAGCACTTCAGGTCAAGGAAAAACGTCCGGACACCCTTCTTGTGTTCATCACACCGCCGACCGCCGAGGAGCTGGAACGACGCCTCCGGGGACGCGGAACGGAAACAGAAGAAGTCATCAAAGGCAGAATGGAGCGTGCAAAAGAGGAAGCACAGGGCATGGACCAGTACGATTATGTCCTGATCAACGACGACCTCGAAACCTGCGTAAAACAGATGCATGAGACCATTCAGAGCCAGCATTTCATGAGCAGCAACCAGAAAGACTTTATCGAACAGATGAAAAAAAGTCTGGAAAAATAGAAAGGAGCATTTATTATGATTCATCCATCTTATCAGGAACTGATTGCAACTATTAACGAGGGCCAGGATCTGGACGAGGCACCGGTTGTCAGCAGCCGTTACTCTCTGGTACTTGCAACAAGCAAACGTGCAAGACAGATCATCGGCGGAGCTGAACCGCTTGTAAAAGTGAAAAAAGGCATGAAACCGCTCTCCATCGCCGTAGAGGAGATGTACAAAGGAGAGGTTACAATCCTTCCGGAATCTGAAGTTGAAGCGGAAGAGGAAACAAAAGAGGAGCCAGTAATTGAATAATATGAAAATTCTGTTTATTTCCCTTGGATGCGATAAAAACCTGGTAGATTCCGAGCATATGCTGGGTCTTCTGGTAGAGCATGGCTTCGAGATCACCGATTCCGAGGAAGATGCAGAGGTTATCGTGATAAACACATGCTGCTTTATCCACGACGCCAAAGAAGAAAGCATTCAAAATATTCTTGAAATGGCGAAGTACCGTACAGCGGGAAGCTGTAAGGTTCTTCTGGTAACGGGCTGTATGGCAGAGCGCTACCGCGATGAAATCATTGAGGAGATTCCGGAGGTTGACGCCGTACTTGGAACGAACAGCTATGACAAAATCCTGGATGCCATTCAGGATGTCCTCGGCGGCGACCGCTTCCAGGAGTATGCCGATCTGAAAGGACTGCCGAAAATTGACGCACAGCGCGTTGTAACGACAGGCGGCCATTACGAATATCTGAAAATTGCAGAGGGCTGTGACAAGCACTGTACCTACTGCATCATTCCGAAGCTGCGCGGACCGTACCGCTCCGTTCCGATGGAGGAACTGATAGCAGAAGCGAAGACGATGGCAGAACAGGGTGTCAAAGAGCTCGTTCTCGTTGCGCAGGAGACAACCATTTATGGTATCGATCTGTACGGAAAGCCGTCTCTCCACCTTCTGTTAAAAGAGCTCTGCAAAATTCAGGAGCTCTACTGGATTCGGATTCTGTACTGCTATCCGGAGGACATCTATCCGGAACTCGTTCAGACGATGAAGGAAGAGCCGAAAGTCTGTCACTACCTGGATCTGCCGATTCAGCATGCCAACGATGAGATCCTGCGCCGCATGGGTCGCAGAACATCCAAACAGGAGCTGATCGACAAAATTGATTTCCTGAGAAGCGAGATGCCGGATATCACACTGCGCACCACGCTGATCACAGGATTCCCGGGAGAGACAAAAGAGCAGCACAAAGAACTCCTCGAGTTTATCAACGACATGGAGTTCGACCGTCTCGGCGTATTCACCTACTCTCCGGAGGAGGGAACACCGGCTGCTGCGATGGAGCATCAGATCGACGAGGAGGTAAAACTGGACCGTCAGGCAGAACTGATGGAGCTGCAGCAGGATATCTCTGCAGAACTCGGCGAGCGCAGGATCGGCCAGGAGCTTCTTGTTATGATCGAGGGCAAAGTGGCGGATGAGGATGCCTATGTGGGCAGAAGCCAGGCGGACGCACCGGGTGTAGACGGCTATGTATTTGTCAATACACCGGAAACACTCGTATCCGGCGACTTCGTAAGAGTGAAAATTACCGGTGCTCTGGAATATGATCTGATAGGAGAGATAAGCCAATGAATTTACCAAACAAATTAACGATTCTGCGGGTAATTATGATTCCGTTTTTCGTGTTCTTCCTGCTGTCTGGCGTGGGCGGAAGCGCGTCCAAATGGATTGCACTGGTAATCTTTGCCGCTGCCAGCATCACGGATACGCTGGACGGCTACATTGCAAGACGTGACAATCTGATTACCGATTTCGGAAAGTTTATGGATCCGCTGGCAGATAAGCTGCTGGTATGCTCTGCACTGATCTGCTTTGTAGAGCTGGACAAGCTTCCGGCGTGGATGGTTATTATTATCATCGCAAGAGAATTTATCATCAGCGGTTTCCGCCTGGTTGCTTCGGACAATGGAATTGTCATCGCAGCAAGCTGGTGGGGAAAATCGAAAACAATCAGCCAGATGATTATGATCATTCTTCTGATCGCTGACATTCCGGCACTTTCCGTGCTGAATACCGTGCTGATCTGGGTTGCACTGATTCTGACCGTTGTTTCTCTGATTGATTACCTGGTAAAAAATAAAAACGTGCTTTCCATGCAGAACTAGGCAGGAAAAAGCACAGAATAAAAACGCTGACCGGTTTGGGATTCCAGACCGGCAGCGTTTTTTGGTTTGTAGTTTTTCAGCGTTTTTTCCCGGAAGCAGCGGAGCGGAAGAGGCGTACCATCTGGTCAATTTTTGCCGCTTCCTGTTTGGATTTTCCGGCTTTGATGGCAGAGATGATCAGGTCCGCCTCGGAGGCGGAAAACTGTGCGCCGCCCTGATTTCCCTGCATCAGGGAGAGAAGAAACGGCATCATTTCCGCCTGGGATTTTCCACGGCTCTGAGAGGCCATCTGCTGCAGTGCCTGAAGCCGGGCAAAGTCAATTCCGGAAAGAGAGGGGTCCTGCGACCAGTCGTTTTGCTTATCATCCGAACTCATAGCAGATCCTCCTCATTTCCGGGATTTATATTCTGAAGCATCTGGACCATCTGCATGGTCTGAAACATCTGGGAGAGAAGATCCCGCTGCGGACCGGCGGCAAAACGGGAAATATCCTGCAGCATCTCAAGCGGAGAGACGTGCGGGGCATCAACAGACATCATGGAAAGGTCGGCCGGACGGGAAAAAAGCTGAATGGTCCGCTGGAGCTCGAGCCATTTGCTCAAAATCGCAAGGGAGGGCTGCAGGCCGAAGGAGGCGTAGGGAATGGCAGCCTTCAGCATCTGAAGCTGATCCTGTGCGATCATCTGGTCCAGCGGTGTCATCTGTTCCACATTTTGTTCCTGTTCCTGATTCAAATTAAGATCCTTCCTGGCAGCATTCCTGCATTTGTCTTTTTATTTCTCTTTATCTTATGTTCCAGGCCGGAAAAAATGACAGAAGGCGGGAAAAAACATATGATAAGAGGAAGAAAGAAAAAGGAGACCGCCGGAAAATGGATGGAAAAGAAACAGCAAAAAGAAAACAGGTACTCGAAGGGAATGCCTTTTATGAAATAGATCTGGAATGTATGAGAAAAAAAGAAAAAAGAGAAGAGATGGAAAAGCGGGAAAGAGAAGCACGGAAACCGAAACGGTTTCGCTGAAAGAGAATTCTGGTGAAAAAAGCCCCGGGGCGGTTGATCCGCACCCGGGGCTTTTTCTGCCCGAACATCTGGGAGGACTGAAAAAAGGTCAGCAGCCGCATCCACAGTTATTGCTGTTGCCGCATCCACAGCCGTTGTTGTTCCATCCGCCGCAGCAGAACAGAAGAATCAGAACGAGCCAGCAGTCGGAATTGCAGCCATTGTTGTTGTTTCCGCATCCACATCCGCCGCAGCAGGAGAGGAGAAGCAGAATCCAGATAATACTGCAGCCATTGTTTCCGAACAGGTTGTTGTTGGAAACACCGCATCCATTATCGCAGCCACAGCCGTTGTCACATCCGCATCCACAGTTTGTAGCAGCTAAATCACTCATGTTTGTTCCTCCAAAGGAATCATTTTGCTTACAATTCATGATATGAAAAACTGCCGGGCGGGGTTACTCTTAAAGAGAAAAATTCAAAGACCCTACAGACTGCGTCCCTGAAAATCAAAAAGCTCTTTCACCGGAATGTCAAGTGCCTCAGCGATATCGAACAGAAGATTCAACGAAATAGAGGTTTTTGTATTTGGCGCTTCGATGTTGCTCATATGGGTACGACTGATATGTACCGCCTCGGCAAGTTCGGCCTGCGTCATTCCTTTTGCTCTTCGGTAGTAGGCAATCGTAAGTCCAAGAAGGCGAAGATCGTTCAAGCGTTCGTAATTCATAGTCAGGAATCCCCCTTTTAGTTTTATAAATATAATGATAATACGTAATGATACAACGGAAAACAATCAAAAACAAGGCACTTGCACATTAAAAGTTTGCATCAACAAACGGATATACCATAGAAGCAAACCTGTGAGCGGGAAAATCAGTTTGTCATAAGGCTTAGAAAGCTCTGATATAACTGCAATCTTCCGTATCCCCACTCGCGGCTTGGATAAGTAATGGTATCAGTTCGGCCAGCGCCGCGGATCAGATAGTTTTTCAGCTCCTGCGCCGTAAAATAGCGGGATGGGGTGCGTTGAATGCCCCATTGCAGGAAGAGAGCGGCAGCACCGGATGTAATAGCAGCGGACGCGCTTGCGCCGCTCCGGTTTTCGTAGGAGCCTGCTGGTCCCGGTCCGGTGACGGAAATCCCGGGGGAAGCAAAATCGGGTTTGATTTCACCAAGCCGGGTAAAGCCGCGTCCGGATTCCGGTGAAAAACTGTTATTGGATGCCTGATAGGTGGAGGGAGACAGAACGGGAACGGTGGCGGAGGGTGTCGTCAGTGTCGTGTACGGGTCGGGTTCCAGAAAGATCACATCGGAAGTGGAAAATCCGGTAATCGGAAGCCAGACGTGGAAATCGGGCGGGGAAGGAAAGGCGCGGTAAACCTGAAGTGTCCAGATGCCGGGCGTCGGATCCAGCATGCGGATCAGGATGAGCTGGCTGCCGGTCGTCGTCTGAACGACTTCGTAGTTGACGTAGATGACGGTGCGTTCCAGAACAAAGGTGATCCTCTGTTCCTGAGTCAAAGAGACGGGAATCCGCGGAATCGTTTCTCCGCCGGGAGAGCGGAATCCGACGGAAAAAAGCTGCGGAACCTGTCCCCAGAACTCCAGGACAAAACCGCGGCTGCCTTCGGAAACGAGAAACTCCACATTTTTCGGGGAGTCATTTTCGGATACGGAGCCATAATAATGGTGAGCGGCGTTTCCCTCGTTGCCGGTGGCGCAGACCGGAATAATGCCCGGCGTATTTCCGTAGCGCGCCAGCGTCAGAGCGATGGGAAGGGTTCCGGAATGACTTCCCTGATTTGTTCCAAGTGCCAGACAGATGACCAGTGGTTTTCCCTCCCTGGCTGCGACTTCGTTTAGAAAACGCATCGCAGAGAGAAGATCATCTTCTTCAAAGACAGGAGCATTGGTGGAGACAAGATAAAAGTCTTTCAGATTCTGTTTCGCCGGTTTTAACTTAACAACAGCGAAATCGGCTTCCGGTGCAGCACCGAGAAAGCCGGCGGACGCATTCGGAGTACCGCCAGCGACTCCGGCGACGTATGTTCCGTGTCCGTCCGGATCCGTGACCGGAACGACAGAAAGAGGATCCCTGCTTCGAAGCGCATCGTCAAGGTCTGACTTTTCGTAGAGACTGCCATAGGGAAACTGCGGCGGCGGTGTGCCTGTGCGGTCGGTCTGATCCCAGATGGAAAGAATCCGGCTCTGACCGTTGCTGCGCAGAAAGGCGGGGTGGCGGTAATCGATGCCGGTGTCCAGAAAACCCAGGATTACATTTTTGCCGGTATACCCGCCGCCGTAGAGATTCTGCGTCTGTACAATGCCGGAGACTTCTAAAGAGAGGGTGGAAAGCGGCGTGAAAAGTTTCGGGAGTCCGGTAAAAAGAATTTCACCAAAGAGATTTTCCGGGAGCAGGCTGCGCTCGAGAAAGAGAACGGAATACTGCGAATTCAGTGTAAGAAGGGCACTGGATTCCGGAAAGAGCATCTGGTACCGCTCGGACTGTGCCACGTAATTCTGAATCAGAATGTTGATGTAATCGTTGGAATAGATGATGTCCGTAAGATCCATAAAGAGATCCTTTGTTTTTGAAGGTATTGTATGCAAACCATACAGAAAAGTATGCATGCTCAAAAAAGAAATCCCCCTACCGGGTGCAAGATCTGCACGGTAAGGGGAAAGAAAACGAAATCAGCTTTCCAGAAGAGCGCTGATATCCTGCTTTGGTACTTCCATCGGATAATGACTGTCGAAGCATGCACGACAGATCGGCAGGTCACCGACCATGTTCTGGAGCTTTTCGATCGGCATGTAGCCCAGGGAGTCCGCTCCGATCTGCTGGCGGATTTCCTCGGTGGAATGGGAGCTTGCGATCAACTGCTTGTTGGAAGGCACATCGGTTCCAAAATAGCATGGATACAGGAACGGCGGGGAACTGATACGGACATGAACCTCGGTCGCACCGGCTTTTCGCAGCATCGTAATCAGATTCGAAATCGTTGTTCCGCGGACAATGGAATCGTCAACGAGGACAATTCGTTTTCCTTTTACGACGGATTCCAGAACACTCAGCTTGATTTTTACGCTGGATTCCCGTTCCTTTTGTGTCGGTTTGATAAAGGTACGGCCGACATAGCTGTTTTTGTGGAAGGCAAGACCGAACGGAATGCCGGATTCTTCGGAATAGCCTTTTGCGGAGGCAAGTCCGGAGTCCGGAACGCCGCAGACAAGATCTGCGTCAACCGGATAGGTCTTTGCAAGCGTTGCGCCGCCGCGGATTCTGGCTTCATAGACACTGATGTTGTCTATTTTGCTGTCGAGGCGGGCAAAATAAATATATTCAAAAATACAATGCGCTTTTTTTACGTCAACCGGCATAAATTCGGATTTCAGATTTCCGGTTTTGTCAAACGTTACAATTTCTCCCGGAGCGACATCGCGGACGAATTCAGCGCCGATCGAAGTGAGGGCGCAGCTTTCCGAGGCGAGAACCCAGGCGTTGTCCCGCTTTCCGATGCAGAGCGGTTTTAAGCCGTATGGGTCGCGCACGCCGATGAGTTTTCTCGGGCTCATGATGACAAGGGCATAGGCGCCGCGGATTTCTTTTACCGTGCGCAGAATCGCTTCTTCTACCGTTTTGGAATGAACGCGTTCCCGCGCAATGCCGTAGGCGATGATTTCAGAGTCAATCGAAGTGTGAAAAATTGCGCCGGTGTTTTCCATCTGCTCGCGCAGTTCCATAGCGTTGACCAGATTTCCGTTGTGCGCAAGGGCGAGGGAGCCTTTCAGATAATTCAGAACGAGCGGCTGTGCATTCTCTACGGTAGTGGAACCGGTGGTAGAGTACCGGACATGGCCGATGCCGATATTGCCGGACAGCTCTTCTAATTTGGATTCTTTGAAAACTTCGTTGACAAGGCCAAGGCCTTTGTAGGATTTCACATGGCCCTTTGGACCGCTGGTGTCAGAGACGGCAATTCCGCAGGACTCTTGTCCTCTGTGCTGCAGGGCGGAAAGGCCATAGTAGATCGAAGGACTGACGTCGGCACCATCCAGATCGTAAATGCCGAAAACACCACATTCCTCCCGGAGACCGGTATCATAACAATTGTTTGACGATGGCTGCATAGGTATTCTCCTTTTTTCAGTTGTAGACCTGCATGTTTTAAAAACATTGATTATCATACTCATTTTTGCGGATGATGTCAAGAAAATCGTGATATGTATAAAATATGGTGCAGAAATTTAGGATTTCGTGGAAAATGTCGAAAATAATAAAAAATAGTAAAAAAAAGTTGCAGGAAATTCGAGATGTGTTATAATCGTTTTTGATTTTGAATGAAAGCCCCGGACAGCAGCTATGGATGAGCCATGCTTGCATGAGCGAATTCATAGATATTGGCCGGGCAAGACGACATGAGTAAGTAGGGCGATAGCCCGGATTACGAATGTTGTCAGCAGTTGCGGGAGCGACGCAGGCGCGGAGTAACTGGCTTTCATCATAGAGATGTCGCCGGCAGGCGACATTTCCTTTTAGAGAAACTTGTGACGGAAAAGAAAATATCAGAAGAGAAAAACAGGAGGAAATCAATATGGCAGTAAAATATGTCTTTGTGACAGGCGGAGTAGTCTCCGGCCTTGGAAAGGGAATCACGGCGGCGTCCCTTGGACGGCTTTTAAAAGCCCGAGGATACAAAGTGACGATGCAGAAATTTGACCCGTACATCAACGTTGACCCGGGTACGATGAACCCGATTCAGCACGGCGAGGTTTTCGTTACCGATGACGGCACAGAGACAGACCTCGATCTCGGCCACTACGAGCGTTTCATCGACGAGAGCCTGGATAAAAATTCCAACGTGACGACCGGAAAAGTATACTGGTCTGTTCTGCAGAAAGAACGCCACGGTGATTTCGGCGGAGGCACCGTACAGGTCATTCCGCACATTACAAACGAAATCAAGAGCCGTTTCTACCGCGGAAAAGAAGTAGACGAGGAGCGTATTGCCATCATTGAGGTCGGCGGAACCGTCGGCGATATCGAGAGCCAGCCGTTTTTGGAGGCAATCCGCCAGTTCCAGCACGATGTCGGACATGAGAACGCTATCCTGATCCACGTTACCCTGATTCCATATTTGAAAGCTTCCGGCGAAATGAAGACGAAACCGACGCAGGCGAGCGTAAAAGAGCTGCAGGGAATCGGTATTCAGCCGGATGTCATTGTATGTCGGTCCGAGCATCCGCTGACCACCGAGATCAAAGATAAAATTGCTCTGTTCTGCAACGTTCCGTCAAGCCATGTTCTGCAGAACCTGGACGTGGAGTATCTGTATGAAGCTCCGCTTGCCATGGAGAAAGAGAACCTGGCGCAGGTTGTCTGCGAGAGCCTTCACCTTCCATGCCCGGAACCGGATCTGTCCGACTGGACCCATATGGTAGAAGCACTCCGCCATCCGAACAAAGAGGTGACGATTGCGCTCGTCGGAAAGTATATCCAGCTGCATGATGCATACCTGAGCGTTGTTGAGGCATTAAAACACGGCGGAATTGCAAGCCATGCAAACGTACACCTGAAATGGGTGGATTCCGAGCTGGTAACCGAGGAGAACGTGGCAGAGTATCTGAGCGATGTGGACGGTGTTCTGGTACCGGGCGGATTCGGAAACCGCGGTATCGAAGGCATGATCACAGCGATTCGATATGCAAGAGAGAACAAGATTCCGTTCCTCGGCCTCTGCCTCGGCATGCAGCTGACGATTGTTGAATATGCAAGAAACGTTCTCGGTTACCACGACGCACACAGCATCGAGATGAACCCGAACACCATGCACCCGGTGATCGCACTGATGCCGGATCAGGATGGAATCGAGGATATCGGCGGTACGTTACGTCTCGGCGCATATCCATGCGTCCTGGCAGACGGATCGAAGGCACAGGAGCTGTACGGCAAGAAAGAGATCTCTGAGCGGCATCGTCACCGCTATGAGGTCAACAACGATTTCCGGAAAGCACTGACCGAAAACGGCATGGTTCTCTCCGGTGTATCACCAGATGGAAGAATTGTCGAGATGGTCGAGCTTTCGGATCATCCGTTCTACATTGCAACCCAGGCGCATCCGGAATTCAAATCCCGTCCGAACCGTCCGCATCCGCTGTTCCGCGGCCTGATTGCAGCAGCAGCCGAGTACCATGCAGCGAAATAATGGATCGAAAGTGTAGAAAATTAGGTAAAATGCAGCAATAACCTAAGAAAGTAAAGAAAAATTGTAAAAAATTATATAAAAATTAAATTTGCTCTTTACAGGATGAAAAAAATAGAGTATAGTAAGGGCAATCCAAAAAGAACGGCGGGGAATGAAATGTTCCCCTCCATTCTTTTCCGGAAAACAAAAGAGAACCGAAAATAAGAAAAGGTAAAGGAAGGGAAGCCGTATGACACAGAGTAAAGAGCGTGTCATGGGAGAAGAA
Organism: Blautia sp. AM29-29; assembly: GCF_003480555.1. Lineage (NCBI taxonomy): Bacteria > Bacillati > Bacillota > Clostridia > Lachnospirales > Lachnospiraceae > Blautia > Blautia sp. AM29-29. Next base: position 20,372 of record NZ_QUJD01000023.1, on the reverse strand, counting down.
GGGCTGTACCGTTCTTCCTTTGAACACGACAACTGCGGTATCGGAGCCGTCGTGAATATCAAAGGTGAAAAATCCCATGCGACCGTAGAAAACGCATTAAAAATCGTAGAAAATCTTGAACATAGAGCCGGCAAAGACGCCGAGGGTAAAACAGGAGACGGAGTAGGAATCTTGTTGCAGATATCGCACAAATTCTTTTCCAAAGCCTGTTCGACCCTCGGTTTTTCATTAGGCGGAGAACGGGAATACGGCGTCGGCGTATTCTTCTTCCCACAAAATGAGCTGAAACGGAACCAGGCAAAAAAGATGTTTGAGATCATCGTGGAAAAAGAGGGACTGGAACTCCTTGGATGGAGAACCGTGCCGACCGTTCCGGAAGTTCTCGGCCATAAGGCAAGAGAGTGTATGCCTTACATCATGCAGGCATTCATCAAAAAACCGGAGGATGTGGAAAAGGGAATCGCTTTCGACCGTCGTCTGTACGTCGTACGCCGTGTTTTCGAACAGAGCAACGACAACACCTACGTGCCATCCCTTTCCAGCCGTACCATCGTATACAAAGGTATGTTCCTCGTAGGACAGCTCCGCACCTTCTTCCGCGATCTGCAGGATGTCGATTATGAATCTGCAATCGCCATGGTGCATTCCCGGTTCAGCACGAACACGAACCCAAGCTGGGAGAGAGCACATCCGAACCGTTTCATCGTACACAACGGCGAGATCAACACCATCCGCGGAAACGCCGACAAGATGCTGGCCCGTGAGGAGACGATGTTCTCCCCGATGCTGCAGGATGAACTGCACAAGGTTCTGCCGGTTGTCAACACCCAGGGTTCTGACTCTGCAATGCTCGACAACACACTCGAGTTCCTGACCATGAGTGGTATGGATCTTCCGCTGGCTGTCATGATCACGATCCCGGAGCCGTGGGCAAACAACGATACGATTTCCCAGGAGAAACGTGATTTCTATCAGTATTATGCAACGATGATGGAGCCGTGGGACGGACCGGCATCGATCCTGTTCTCCGACGGAGATGTGATGGGAGCAGTGCTCGACCGCAACGGTCTTCGTCCTTCCCGTTACTACATCACCAACGATGGATTCCTGATCCTTTCCTCTGAGGTCGGTGTTCTGGAAGTTCCGGAAGAAAAAATCGTCTTAAAAGAGCGTCTCCATCCGGGCAAGATGCTTCTCGTCAACACCGTACAGGGAAAAGTCTTAAACGATGAGGAAGTCAAAGAATATTACGCAAAGAAACAGCCGTACGGCGAATGGCTCGACAGTTATCTGGTACAGTTAAAGGATATCAAAATCCCGAATCTGCCGGTCGAAGAGTACACGAAAGAAGAGCGGATGCGCCTGCAGAAAGCGTTCGGCTACACCTACGAGGAGTACCGTTCCTCCATCGGAAAGATGGCATTAAACGGTGTCGAGGCAACCGCTTCGATGGGTATCGATACCCCGCTTGCCGTTCTCTCCCATGAGCATCAGCCGCTGTTCAACTATTTCAAACAGCTCTTCGCACAGGTAACGAACCCGCCGATCGACTGCATCCGTGAGGAGATCGTAACTTCCACAAGCGTTTACGTCGGACGTGACGGAAACCTGCTTGAGGAGGAGCCGAAGAACTGCCAGGTATTAAAGATCAACAATCCGATCCTGACCAATACCGATATGCTGAAGATCAAGAACATGAAAGTCGAAGGCTTCAAGGCAGTGACCGTTCCGATCACCTACTACAAGAGCGCACCGCTTGACCGTGCGATGGACCGCCTTTTCGTCGAGGTTGACCGTGCACACCGGGCAGGAGCCAACATCCTGATTCTCTCTGACCGCGGCGTCGATGAGAACCATGTGGCGATTCCATCCCTCTTGGCTGTATCTGCGGTTCATCAGCATCTGGTAAAAACGAAAAAGAGAACTTCTCTTGCGATTATTCTGGAGTCCGGCGAGCCGCGCGAGGTGCACCATTTCGCAACACTGCTCGGCTACGGTGCCTGCGCAATCAACCCGTATCTGGCACTCGACACGATCCATGAGCTGATCGAAGAGGGCATGATCAAGAAAGATTACTACGCAGCCGTTGAAGATTACAACCACGCAGTCATCTCTGGTATCGTAAAAATCGCAGCGAAGATGGGTATCTCCACGATCCAGTCGTATCAGGGTTCCCAGATCTTCGAGGCCATCGGTATCTCAGCAGATGTCATCGACAAATACTTTACTGGTACGGTCAGCCGTGTCGGCGGTATTACACTGGAAGACATTGCAAAAGACGTTGATGAGCGTCATTCTCAGGCATTTGATCCGCTGGAACTGACGACGGATCTGACGCTGGACAGTCTCGGACGTCATAAAGCAAGAAGTCAGGGTGAGGAGCACCGCTACAATCCCCGTACCATCCATACCCTGCAGGAGTCTACAAGACGCGGTGACTACAGGATGTTCAAAGAGTACACTGCCATGGTTGACAGCGAGGAGAGCGGTTATCTGCGAAGTCTGATGGACTTCGATTATCCGGAGCAGGGCGTTCCGCTCGAAGAAGTTGAGAGCGTAGATTCTATCGTAAAACGATTCAAAACAGGTGCGATGTCCTACGGTTCTATTTCCCAGGAGGCACATGAGACACTGGCAATTGCCATGAACCGTCTGCATGGAAAATCCAACACTGGTGAGGGCGGTGAGAGTGATGACCGTCTCGAATCCCCGGAGAGATGTTCCGCAATCAAACAGGTAGCATCTGGCCGGTTCGGTGTTACCAGCAAATACCTGGTCAGCGCAAAAGAGATTCAGATCAAGATGGCGCAGGGTGCAAAACCGGGCGAGGGCGGCCACTTACCGGCCGGAAAGGTTTACCCGTGGATTGCAAAAACACGTCACTCCACACCGGGTGTATCCCTGATTTCCCCGCCGCCGCATCACGACATCTATTCCATCGAGGACCTTGCACAGCTGATTTATGACCTGAAAAACTCGAATGTGAATGCAAGAATCTCCGTTAAACTGGTATCCGAAGCAGGTGTTGGTACTGTCGCAGCCGGTGTTGCAAAAGCCGGAGCACAGGTTATCCTGATTTCCGGATATGATGGAGGAACGGGAGCAGCACCGAGAAGTTCCATCCACAATGCAGGACTTCCATGGGAGTTAGGCCTTGCCGAGACCCATCAGACGCTGATCAAAAACGGCCTCCGCAACCGTGTCATGATTGAGACAGACGGAAAGCTGATGAGCGGCCGTGACGTTGTGATCGCAGCACTTCTTGGCGCCGAGGAATTTGGTTTTGCGACGGCGCCGCTTGTAACCATGGGATGTGTCATGATGCGTGTCTGCAATCTGGATACCTGCCCGATGGGTATTGCAACGCAGAATCCGGAACTCCGCAAACGCTTCCGCGGCAAACCGGAGTATGTCATCAACTTCATGCGCTTCATTGCAGAAGAGATGCGTGAATACATGGCAAAACTCGGTTTCCGCACGGTCGATGAGATGGTTGGACGTTCCGATCTCTTAAAGAGAAATGATAAGGTGACGAATGAACACGCAGACCGCGTAGACTTAAGCCAGATCCTGAATAACCCGTTTGCAAAAGCAGGCGAAAAAGTAACCTTTGATCCGAAGGATGTTTACGATTTCAAACTGGGCACTACACTCGATGAGAAGGTGCTCTTAAAGAAATTCGGTCCGGCGATGGACAAGAAAGAGAAGAAGACGGTAAAAGTCGAGATCACCAACACCGACCGTACCGTGGGAACGATTCTTGGTGCTGAGATCACCAGAAAATTCGGCACCTCCCTGGAGCCGGATACGTATACCGTACAGTGTAAAGGTGCCGGCGGACAGAGCTTTGGAGCCTTTATTCCGAAAGGTCTGACCCTGGAGCTTGAGGGCGATTCCAATGACTACTTCGGAAAAGGCCTCTCCGGCGGAAAACTTGTAGTCTATCCGTCGAAAGCAAGAAAGTATAAACCGGAAGAAAACATCATCGTCGGAAACGTTGCCCTCTACGGTGCAACGAGTGGCGAGACGTACATCAACGGTATCGCAGGCGAGCGTTTCTGTGTCAGAAACTCCGGCGCTTATGCCGTTGTCGAGGGTGTCGGCGAGCACGGATGCGAGTATATGACCGGAGGCCGCGTTGTTGTCCTTGGCGCAACCGGAAAGAACTTCGCAGCCGGCATGAGCGGCGGTATCGCCTACGTTCTGGACGAAAAGAGCAACCTGTACCGCAATCTGAACAAGGAAATGATTTCGATTGAAACGGTAGAAAGTAAATACGATATTGCAGAGCTGAAAAACATGATTGAAAAGCATGTCGCACACACCGGCTCGGAAAAAGGAAAAGAAGTACTCACACACTTTAACGAATATCTGCCGAAATTCAAGAAGATCATTCCGAATGACTATAAGCGCATGATGATGCTGAGCGCACAGATGGAAGATAAGGGCCTCAGCAGCGAGCAGGCACAGATTGAAGCATTTTACGAAAGCATGCGTAAGTAGGAGGAAGAAGAATTATGGGTAAGCCAACTGGATTTATGGAATATCAGCGCAAGACGGGAAACACCGTTGCCCCGCTTGAGCGTATCAAAAACTTTAAGGAATTTCATCTGCAGCTCCCGAAAAAGGAACAGCAGATGCAGGCTGCCCGCTGTATGGCATGCGGTGTACCGTTCTGCCAGGCGGGAACCATGATTGCGGGAATGGCCTCCGGCTGTCCGCTGCAGAACCTCGTTCCGGAGTGGAATGACCTTGTGTATCTTGGAAACTATGAGCAGGCACACCGCCGCCTCACCAAGACAAACTGTTTTCCGGAATTTACCTCCCGTGTCTGCCCGGCACTCTGCGAAGCAGCCTGTACATGCAACGTAAACGGAGACCCGGTCTGCACGAAGGAAAATGAACGCGCGATCATCGAAAACGCATGGGCAACCGGCCTGATTACGCCGCAGCCGCCGAAAGTGCGCACCGGAAAACGCGTTGCCGTTGTAGGAAGCGGTCCTTCCGGCCTTGCAGCAGCGATGCAGCTCAACCGCCGCGGCCATTCTGTTACGGTCTTTGAACGCCGCGACCGCGTGGGCGGACTTTTACGCTACGGTATTCCGAACATGAAACTCGATAAGAGCGTCATCGACCGCCGTGTGGATCTGATGAAGGCCGAGGGCATCGAGTTTGTGACGAATGCTGATATCGGAAAAGATGTAAAAGCTGACAAACTCTTAAAAGAATTTGACCGTGTCCTGCTCTGCTGCGGTGCGGCAAATCCAAGAGATATCAAGGCAGAGGGAAGAGATGCAAAGGGCATCTACTTTGCTGTCGATTTCCTGACTTCCGTAACGAAGAGTCTTCTGGATTCCAATTTTGAGGATCATGCCTACATCGATGCCAAGGGCAAACACGTTGTTGTCATCGGAGGCGGCGACACCGGTAATGACTGTGTCGGAACTTCCATCCGTCTCGGTGCCAAATCTGTGACACAGCTTGAGATGATGCCGAAAGCACCGGATCAGCGTGCCGAGAACAATCCGTGGCCGGAGTGGCCGAAGATCTGCAAGACGGATTACGGCCAGGAAGAGGCAATCGCCGTATTCGGCCATGATCCGCGGATTTACCAGACAACCGTAACGGAATTTATCAAAAACAAAAAAGGTGAAGTCTGCCAGATCAAGACCGTAAAACTGACACCGAAAAAAGATGAGAAATCCGGCCGCATGATGATGGTTCCGGTTGAGGGAACCGAAGAGATTCTCCCGGCAGATCTCGTTCTTATTGCAGCAGGTTTTTTAGGATCCCAGAAATATGTGACCGATGCATTTAAAGTGGAAGTCAACCAGCGCACCAACGTGAAGACAGATGACGGAAAATACCAGACAACAAAAGAAAATGTCTTCACCGCAGGCGATATGCACCGCGGCCAGTCCCTGGTCGTATGGGCGATCCGCGAGGGACGCGAGGCAGCAAAGGCAGTCGATGAATCCCTGATGGGATACACGAATCTCTAAGTTTTTCTTGACAAAACACGCGAAAAACTGCTATAATATGCCCAAAACAAGGGTGTTTTTACGCAAGGTGTCTTTCTGCCCTGCCGCGTGAAAGCACCCTTTTCGTTTAGAATCGTCTTTGATAAAGGAGAGAATCGATATGGCAAAGTATACGAAGGAAGCGATCCTTCAGATGGCGGAGGAAGAAGATGTTGAATTTATCCGCCTGCAGTTTACCGATATGTTTGGAATGATGAAAAATATGGCCATCACCGCCGGACAGCTGGAAAAAGCCCTGAATAATCAGTGCGTTTTCGATGGCTCTTCGTTCGAAGGATTTGTCACCATCGAGGAAGCAGACATGTTTCTGCACCCGGATCTCGACACCTTTGCAATACTTCCGTGGCGTCCGCAGCAAGGAAAGGTTGCAAGATTGATCTGTGATGTGTATGATAGAGAGGGGAATCTTTATGCAAAGAGTTCCCGAACCATCCTTCAGAAGGTAATTTCCGAAGCGAAAGCGATGGGCTATGAGTTTGAAATCTCACCGGAGTGTGAATTTTTCCTGTTCCACACCGATGAGGACGGCGGAGCAACGAGTGTAACGCACGACAAAGGCGGTTATCTGGATCTTGGACCGCTGGACCTGGGAGAAAACGCGCGGCGCGATATGGTGCTGACCCTCGAAGAAATGGGAATCGACGTTGAGTCTTCCTTCCACGAGGTAGCGGCAGGCCAGCACGAACTGGATTTCTGTCCGGCTGCAGCACTTCGGACGGCAGATCAGCTGATGACTGCCAAATTTGCTATCCGTACGATTGCAAAACGTCATGGCCTTCACGCAACCTTTATGCCAAAACCAAAAACCGGAGTTCACGGATCGGGTCTTCATCTTTCCTTCTCCCTGTTTCAGGAGGGAAAAGATGTGTTTGCCGACAAATCCGATGAATACGGGCTCAGCAAAGAGGCATATTACTTTATGGGCGGACTGATGAAACACATCAGCGGAATCGCAGCGATTACCAATCCGCTTGTAAATTCCTACAAACGTCTGACACCGGGATACGGTGCACCGATCTACGTGGCATGGTCTGCAAAGAACAGAAGCCCGCTGATCCGCATTCCGCTGACGGGAGACGGTATCATGGCCATTGAGCTTCGATGCCCGGATTCGGCAGCCAATCCGTACCTGGCACTTGCTGTCTGCATGGCAGCAGGACTTGACGGTATCAAACAGAAAATCGTTCCGCCGTCCCCGGTGGACCGCAATATTTCCGATCTGACAGAAGAAGAACGAAACGCGATGCAGATCACCCTTCTCCCGGGAAGCCTTGGAGAAGCGGTCGCAGAGTTAAAGAAAGACGATTTTCTGTGTCAGGTACTCGGCCAGGAATTTGTGGATGGATATATCAATGCCAAAGAAGAAGAGTGGCATGAGTATCTCCGCCAGGTATCCGACTGGGAGACCGAGAAATATCTGTACCGTATTTAGACGACGAAGGGGCCTGAAAATGCATGAGCAGCATAGTGATAGTACTTCCCAAAATAGAAGATGGAAAGCGCATCCGGGATATTCTGGCAAAAAGAGGATATGAAATCGATGCTGTCTGTTCGACAGCGGCAGCGGCGCTCGGAGAGATGAACAACTTAAACGGCGGTATCGTCATCTGCGGCTACAAGCTCCCGGATATGTTTTTTACGGATCTGAATGAGTGTATGCCGTCCGGCTTCCAGATGCTTCTGATTGCATCGAGCCGCGCATTAAGTGCGGTGGAGGGAACCGGAATCATGGCGGTTACGATGCCGCTTTCCGTGTACGAGCTGGTCAATACACTGGAGATGATGCTGCAGAGTGCGGCACGGCGCAGAAAGAAAGAGCGTGCAAAGCCCAAGGTGCGCAGCGCCGAGGAACAGCACATCATCGATCGTGCAAAAAGCCTTCTGATCGAACGAAATCACATGACCGAGTCGGAGGCCCATCGCTACATGCAGAAATGCAGCATGGACAGCGGCACCAATCTGGTTGAAACGGCACAGATGGTGCTGACGCTTTTGACAGAGTAAGAAAAAGTGAAAAGGAGCGACATAATAATGTTCAAAATCAATGACAATTATCTGAAATTGCCGGGAAGCTATCTGTTTTCCACCATTGCAAAAAAAGTTGCAGCTTACACCGAGGCAAATCCGGACGCGAAAATCATCCGTCTTGGAATCGGCGACGTAACCCAGCCGATCGCACCGGCGATCATTGAAAAGCTGCACGGAGCAGTGGATGAGATGGGACACGCAGAGACCTTCCACGGATATGCACCAGATCTTGGATATGCTTTCCTTCGCGATACCATCGCAAAAAATGATTATCAGGACAGAGGATGCGATATCTCATCTGATGAAATTTTTGTATCGGACGGCGCAAAATGCGACTGCAGCAACATTCAGGAGATCTTCAGCCTGGACAACAAGATCGCTGTATGCGACCCGGTTTATCCGGTTTATGTAGACTCCAACGTAATGGCAGGCCGTGCCGGTGACTACGACGCAGCAACCGAGCGTTTCACGAATGTGATTTACATGCCGTGTACCGCAGAAAACAACTTCACTCCGGATCTCCCGAAAGAAACCCCGGATCTGATTTATCTGTGCTTCCCGAACAACCCGACCGGCGCTATGGTTTCCAAAGCCGAGCTGCAGAAATGGGTTGATTATGCAAATAAAGTAGGAGCCATCATCCTGTATGATGCTGCATACGAGGCATATATCTCAGAAAAAGACATTCCGCATTCCATCTATGAGTGCGAGGGTGCAAGAACATGTGCCATCGAAATGCGCAGCTTCTCCAAGAACGCAGGCTTTACCGGTATGCGTCTTGGATTCACCGTTATCCCGAAAGACATCAAATCCGGCGATATGACTCTGCACAGCCTGTGGGCACGCCGTCACGGAACGAAATACAACGGAGCTCCGTACATCATCCAGAGAGCCGGCGAGGCTGTTTACTCTCCGGAAGGAAAAGCACAGTTAAAAGAGCAGGTTGCTTACTACATGAAGAACGCAAAAGTCATCTACGACGGATTAAAGGGCGCAGGCTACACCGTATCCGGCGGCGTCAACGCTCCGTATATTTGGCTGAAAACACCGGGAAATATGACTTCCTGGGAGTTCTTTGATCACCTGCTTGCAGACGCAAACGTAGTCGGAACACCAGGATCAGGCTTCGGCCCGAGCGGAGAAGGCTACTTCCGTCTGACTGCATTCGGTACGTATGAGAATACAGTAGAGGCAGTGGAGAGAATCAAAAAACTGTAAATTGTGTGCGAAATACCAATAAAACGGAATTTCTGCGCAATTTTATAAACACGCGAAAAAATAATTTTGTATAGATAAAATTCATGAAAAATGCATTAGAATTTATATGAAATCCGTAAAAATTAGGTGTTTACAAATGCAAAACTGCTGTGCTATAATGCACAGTATGAAAAAGGCAGTGAAGGAAACTCCGTATGCGGAATCTGACAGGAAGCCGATGTCACCGACTGAGAGCATCAGCATGGAGGAAACATACAATGGGGAACATTCCGGAGCCGGTCTGCTGAACATGAGATCCGAACAGGAAATCAAGTAGGCAGATCCGTGATACGCGTTAAGTATAAATGAGTGGGCGTTTTCCCCCGGAAAACCGGAGAGAAAAACGCAATGCGGGTGGTACCGCGGGAACATAAAATATCCCGTCCCGGAACAGTAGTTAAAAAACTGTTCCGGGACTTTTTTATTTGAAAAAGCAATCCGGGACAGGCGAGAAAGAGAGGAGAACAAGACATGGAATTTATGACAGGCGTAAAGAAAAAAGAAGACATCTCCGTAAAAACTCTGCTGGAGACACCGGAAGGCACAGAAGTAAAACTCGAAGGAGCCGTACACATCATCCGTGACATGGGCGAGGTTGCCTTTGTCATCTTAAGAAAGAGCGAGGGACTCGTTCAGTGTGTGTACGAAGAAGGAAGCGTTGACTTCCCGCTGAAAGATCTGAAAGAGGAATCGGCAGTTGCCGTAACCGGAACGGTCAAAAAAGAGGACCGCGCACCGGGCGGCGTCGAAGTCAGGCTGCAGACCATCACCGTTCTTTCCGAGCCGACCGAGCCAATGCCGCTCGCAGTCAACAAATGGAAAATGAACACCTCCCTTGAAGCAATGCTGAACATGCGGCCGATCGCTCTTCGAAACGTCAGAGAGCGTGCAAAATTCCGCATCCAGGAAGGCGTGGTACGGGCGTTCCGTGATTTCCTTCATTCCCAGGGATTCACCGAAATCCATACACCGAAGATCGGCGCGAAAGGCGCTGAGGGCGGCGCAAACATCTTCAAGCTGGAATATTTCCACCGCCCGGCTGTCCTGGCACAGAGCCCGCAGTTCTACAAACAGATGCTCGTCGGCGTGTTTGACCGTGTCTTTGAAGTTGGACCGGTTTTCCGTGCAGAGAAACACAACACGAAACGTCATCTGAACGAGTATACCAGCCTTGACTTTGAGATGGGCTACATCGAGGATTACACCGACATCATGGCAATGGAAACCGGATTTTTACAGTACATGGTGGAGCTTCTTAAAAAGGATTACGCAAAAGAGCTGGAGATCCTGAAAGTTATGCTTCCAAAGACAGAAGAAATCCCAACTGTACCGTTCACGAAAGCGAAAGAGCTAGTAGCCGAGAAATACAACCGAAAGATCCGCAACCCGTTCGACCTTGAGCCAGAGGAGGAGCTTCTGATCGGCCAGTATTTCAAAGAGGAGTACGACGCAGACTTCGTATTCGTCACCGAATATCCGTCGAAAAAGAGACCGTTCTATGCGATGGACGACCCGGAGGATAAGAGATACACAAAGAGCTTCGACCTGCTGTTCCACGGTCTGGAGATTACAACCGGAGGCCAGCGTATCCACGATTACAAGATGCTCTCTGAAAAGATCGCAGCCCGCGGCATGACAGAAGAGGGCATGGAGCAGTACTTGAGTGCTTTCAAACACGGTATGCCGCCGCACGGAGGTCTTGGCATCGGTCTGGAGCGTCTGACCATGAAGCTGATCGGTGAGGACAACGTCCGCGAGACAACGCTGTTCCCGCGTGATCTTACAAGACTGGAGCCGTAAGCGGATCCTGCTGGAAAATAAAAAAGGAGAATGAGTGAAATGGCAAATGTGATTTCAGATGAAACGATGGAATATGTCGGCATCCTGGCAAAGCTGGAATTAAAGGATGAGGAAAAAGAATCCGCACGGCAGGATATGCAGAAAATGCTGGATTATGTAGATAAATTAAACGAGCTCGACACCAGCAAGGTCGAGCCGATGACCCACATTTTCGAGATGGGAAATGTATTCCGCGAGGATGAAGTAACCAATGGCGACGACCGCGATGCAATGCTTGCCAATGCACCGGAAGTCAAAGAGGGCCAGTACAAGGTTCCGAAAACGGTAGAATAGCAGGAGGAGATTGATATGGAAATCAAAGATATGACAGCAGTACAGCTTTCTGCCGCAATCAAAGAAGGAAAGATCACTGTAGCGGACGCTGTAGAAGCGTCTCTTGCGGCAGTCAAAGCATCGGAAGAATCAATTCACGCATTCCTTCTTGTGGATGAAGAGGGTGCAAGAGCACGCGCGGCAGAAGTGCAGAAGAAAATTGACGCAGGAGAGCTCACCGGTCCGCTGGCCGGCGTTCCGATTGCGGTCAAGGACAACATCTGTACGAAAGGTCTTGCGACGACGTGTGCGTCAAAGATCCTGCAGAACTTTGTTCCGACGTACGATGCAGAGGTTATCACACGGCTCGAAGAGGCGGGAGCCGTTATCATCGGAAAGACAAACATGGATGAGTTTGCGATGGGAAGTACGACAGAGACTTCCGCGTACGGCGTGACGAAAAATCCATGGAACACCGAACACGTTCCAGGCGGTTCCTCCGGCGGTTCCTGCGCAGCCGTTGCAGCAGGAGAAGTACCGATGGCACTTGGCTCCGATACCGGCGGATCGATCCGTCAGCCGAGTTCCTTCTGCGGCGTAACCGGCATGAAACCGACGTACGGCACCGTTTCCCGTTACGGACTGATCGCTTATGGTTCCTCCCTCGACCAGATCGGACCGGTCGCAAAGGATGTGACAGACTGTGCAGCACTGCTGCAGACGGTCGCTTCGTATGATGCAAAAGATGCGACATCGATGAAACGCGACGATTACGATTTCATGAGCGCTTTAAAAGAAGATGTCTCCGATCTGAAAATCGGTATTCCGAACAGCTGCTTCGGCGAAGGCCTGGATCCGCAGGTGAAGGGATCCATTTTAAAAGCTGCCGATGTCCTGAAGGCACGCGGAGCAGAAGTAGAGTATTTCGATCTCGACCTCATTGATTATGCCATTCCGGCTTACTACGTTATTGCATCCGCTGAGGCAAGCTCCAACCTGGAACGCTTCGACGGCGTGAAATACGGCTTCCGTGCCAAAGAGTACGAAGGACTCCACGATATGTATAAGAAGAGCCGTTCTGAGGGCTTCGGTCCGGAGGTGAAACGACGGATTATGCTGGGAAGCTTCGTCTTAAGCTCCGGTTACTACGATGCGTATTATCTGAAAGCACTGCGCACGAAAGCCCTGATTAAAAAAGAGTTTGACCGCGCATTTGAAAAATACGATATGATTTTAAGCCCGGCAGCACCATCGACCGCACCGCGTCTCGGGGAATCGCTTTCCGATCCGCTGCAGATGTATCTGGGCGATATTTACACCGTATCCGTCAACCTCGCCGGCCTTCCGGGCATCACCGTTCCGTGCGGCATGGATGACAAGGGGCTTCCGATCGGCATGCAGCTTATCGGAGACTGTTTCTCAGAGAAAAAACTGTTCCGTGCAGCATACACCTATGAGCAGGTACGCGGTGCATTCGGGCAGCCAGAAAAATGGTAAGGAGGAAGCAAAACAATGTCAAAACAGTATGAAACCGTCATCGGACTTGAAGTACATGTGGAGCTTGCGACGAGAACAAAAATTTTCTGCGGCTGCTCTACCGCATTCGGCGGTGCGCCGAACACCCACACCTGCCCGGTCTGCACTGGTATGCCGGGATCCCTTCCGGTATTAAATAAGAAGGTTGTCGATTACGCCCTGCGCGTCGGACTGGCTGCAAACTGCAAAATCAACCAGCTCTGCAAATTCGACCGGAAGAACTATTTCTACCCGGACAACCCGCAGAACTATCAGATTTCCCAGCTGTATCTGCCGATCTGCCACGATGGATATGTCGAGATTGACACCGCAGCGGGAAAGAAGAAAATCGGCATTCATGAGATCCACATGGAGGAGGATGCCGGAAAGCTGATCCACGATGAGTGGGAGGATTGCTCGCTCGTCGACTACAACCGAAGCGGCGTTCCGCTGATCGAGATTGTATCTGAGCCGGATATGCGCTCTGCGGAAGAGGTTATCGCTTATCTGGAAAAACTGCGTATGATGATTCAGTATCTCGGCGCATCCGACTGCAAACTGCAGGAGGGCTCGATGCGTGCCGATGTCAACCTTTCGGTCCGTGAGGTTGGAAGTGAGAAATTCGGAACACGTACCGAGATGAAGAACCTGAACTCCTTTAAGGCAATCGGAAGAGCGATCGAGGGAGAGCGTGCAAGACAGATCGAGCTGATCGAGGAAGGAAAAGCCGTTGTCCAGGAGACCCGCCGCTGGGACGACAACAAAGAGTATTCCTACGCGATGCGTTCGAAAGAGGATGCGAAGGATTACCGCTACTTCCCGGACCCGGATCTGCCGCCGGTGCACATTTACGACGAGTGGATCGACCGCATTGTGAAATCCATGCCGGAATTCCAGCCGGAAAAACAGGCACGCTACGTGGAGCAGTACGGGCTGCCGCAGTACGATGCGGGCATTCTGACCGGTTCCAAGAAGCTGTCCGATCTCTTTGAGGAGACGACGGCGCTCTGCGGCAAACCGAAAAAAGTGGCAAACTGGCTGATGGGCGAGACCTTACGTCTCTTAAAGGAGAACGGCCAGGAGCCGGAGGATCTGCAGTTTTCACCGAAGCATCTGGCATCCCTGATCGAACTGGCAGAAGCCGGATCGGTCAACAACCAGGTGGCAAAAGAGGTATTTGAGCAGATCTTTGCAGAGGATGTCGATCCGGAAGCATACGTCGAGGAGCACGGACTGAAAACCGTAAACGACACCGGCCTTCTGGAAGAAACTGCGAGAAAAGTTCTGGAAAACAACCCTGGCCCGGTAGAGCAGTACAAATCCGGAAAGACAAAAGTCCTCGGATTTCTGGTCGGGCAGGTCATGAAAGAAATGAAAGGCAAAGCCAACCCGGCAGCAGCAGGAGAGCTGCTGCAGAAGCTGCTGTCTGAATAAAGAAAACAGAATTGCACGAATGGAGGCCTGGAAATGGTCTCCATTTTTCAGCCCGAAAAATCAAAGAAAATGCATAATCTGCCTCCTTTTGGGAAATTCTTTATAAAGAAACCGGAAGAGATAAAAAGACGATACAAAATCCGGAAAAAGGAGGTTTCTTTACATGAAAGGACTGGATTACACCGCACTCACCGTTACAATCATCGGAGCCGTCAACTGGGGCTTGATCGGATTCTTCCGCCTCGACCTCGTCGCCCTGATCTTCGGAAACATGACGTGGCTGAGCCGCATCATCTACGCGGTTGTCGGCATCTGCGGCCTTTACCTGATCTCCGTCTACGGAAGAATTTCCGACCACGTACTGGGACAGGCGTAAGAACAGGAACCCTCTCATATACGCAGAGAAAGGCGGTATGAGAGGGTTTTCTTTTGCTGTTTTAGGAAGAACAAAACAAATATTGCGGCCCTCTGTATGGTTTTGAGCAGGGATATGGATCAGAAAAAGAAAAAATACCGGATGCTTCTGATGCAGCTTTCCTGTGCTGTTCTGCTGGCAAGTGATGCCGCAGCGTGGGCATTCCGCGGAAGTCCGGGGAGTCTGGAAAGAGGTATTGTGTATGTGAGTAACTATCTGGTTTGAATGTGATAGATCTTGCTGAATGGATTGCCCTTGCAGCAATTTTTATCCAATGCGTCGTAAAACCCCTTGCTTCAGCTATGGGGATATAAGACGCGTCCATCGAATTTACGCAAGTAATTGAAGATGGACAAAATAACAATTGTGTTAATTGATAAAATATTGTATCATACAAACATGAACACAACATATAAATCAAACAATAATGTCGTCTATTCCTGTAAATACCATGTAGTATGGTGTCCCAAATATAGACGAAAAGTATTAACGAACGGTGTAGATGTCCGGCTGAAGGAGCTGCTCACAGAGTATGCTGCAAATCTTTCTGTAGACATTCTGGAAATGGAGATCATGCCAGACCATGTTCATATGCTGCTGGAAGTAGATCCTCCGTTTGGAATCCACAAAGCTGTAAAATCGTTCAAAGGCTATACGTCCAGAATTTTAAGACAGGAATTTCCCTGTCTCAAAACGAAAATGCCGACGCTCTGGACAAACAGCTATTTTGTATCTACCGTTGGCGGTGCCCCGCTGGAAGCAGTAAAACAGTATATCGAAAACCAGAAAACATCGCAGAGACAAAAGGATAAGATGGGCTAATGCAAAAAGGGATCAAATTCAGGATCTACCCGAACAGAGAACAGAAAAACTTCATCCACCAGACGCTGGGATGCTGCCGGCTGATCTACAACCGGGGACTTGCCATGCGCAAGGAAAGCTATGAAGAAGGGAAGAAGATTGGATATACCCAGACTTCCGCCATGCTGACCGAACTGAAAAGACAGGAGGAGTTTGCTTTTTTGAAAGCAGCAGATTCCATTGCCTTACAGCAGTCTCTGCGGGATCTCGACCGGAGCTTTGTGAATTTCTTTCAAAAACGTGCTTCCTATCCAACCTTCAAGAGCAAACATAACCGGTTCCAGTCATACAGAACGGTCAATCAAAAAGATAATATCCGTATTGTGGGAAGATATATCAAACTTCCGAAACTTGGATTTGTCAAAATACGCCAGTCGATGGAAGTGGAAAAAATTAATCACGTAACCATTGAGTACACACCGGCCGGAAAATATTTTGCAGTCTTAAATATTGATTTCGAACCGGAACCACGCCCAAATGCTGGAGGAACGATTGGAATTGATGTCGGAATCAAAGCATTCTATTCTGACAGCAATGGAAATACGGTATCAAATCCCAGATATCTGGAACGCTCCATGCGAAAACTCATAAGAGAACAGCGCAGACTTTCCCGGAAGCAGAAAGATTCCCATAACCGCGGGAAGCAGCAGCTCAGGGTAGCCAGAGTGCATGAGAAAATAGCCAATCAGCGGAATGATTTCCTGCAGAAACAGTCAACGATGCTGGTGCGCGAAAACCAAACCATCTGTATCGAGGATCTGAACGTGAAGGGAATGATCCGGAACCATAAACTGGCAAAGTCGATAGCCAGTGTTTCGTGGGCAAAGTTTTTTGAAATGCTGGAATATAAAGCTGTGTGGTATGGAAATGAAATCCGCAAAGTACCAACGATGTATCCGAGCAGCCAGACCTGCAGTTCCTGTGGCTATCGGAATCCGCTGGTGAAAAATCTGCGCATTCGTATCTGGGAGTGCCCCGGGGGGTTCGCTTAGATAAAGATACCACACCAATCCCACGCTGACTTTTGCTCAACCGATACAGCCGGAGGGCTGGATAACAAGAAAAGGCGGTATGCGCCCCGGGGAGGGGTAGCGTACCGCCTTTTCTTGTGGGGGTTTCCAAAGGGGGGCAAAGCCCCCATTTGGCACACGACTTTGCGAAGCAAAGTGTAGTGTGTTATACCTGCTGGCGTGGCTGACGGGGGAAACGGGGTGCGGTGCTTTTTGCGCCCCGTTTGCTCCGGTAGGAAAACAGGCTGACTTTTTGTGAATGGGAATGAACAAAAAATCGGGCTGGTTTCAGAGAACGGCGGCAGGTATATGAAAGCCCCCGTCCCTCGTCCTACGCTCCGACTTGTGGACAAAGTGTCCCGAAGTAGTGGCCACACTCCCGGAAAATAGCAGGACAGTGGGCAACCGTCAAGACTGAAATGAACGGGTTTGCACCCGGTCTTGACCGCCGCCCGCCGCCCCGTTGAATGGGTGGACAAGGCGGCCAATCCCTCAAAGTGCTTGGCCGCTCTCTTTCTGATTTTGGAGCGTTTCTTTTCTAAAAATTGAAATGGGCGGGAAGCCATTTTAGGGCTTTCCCGCCTTGATTACCCTTTAGCAAAGACGGGCGTGACTGGCTCGGCTGTCTTTGCTACTTGCTTGTATCAAGTATTAGCTTTTGGTTGAAGCAAGATTTTTGGCTAAATCAAAAGGAGTACAGAATGATTTTTGAGCATTCACTCTATTTCCAGCACCCCATTTTGCTAATCCAAAGTTTACATTTGCATGTTTAGCGCACTGCATGTCGTAGATACTATCGCCAATGTACAGTAACTCATTTGCTTGACATTTTGTCCATTCCATGTATTTCAAAAGCGGGTCTGGTTCTGGTTTGTGTTGTAGCGTATCATCAGCACAGACCACGGTTTCAAAGTAAGATGATATATCAAATTTCTGAAAATCGCTTCTAAATTCTTCATGGGTTTTAGAGGTAACAATTCCTATGCCTAATTTTAATTCCGAAATAGTCTCAAGCAATTCTTTTATCCCGTGAAATACAGTAATCGTGTCCCTGTATTTTTCCATGTTCTTGTCCCACATAAATAGTGCTGACGCTATATCACTCACTCCTAAACGCTGCAAAGCATTTTCGCCGGTAATTCCTAAAGCAAATGTTAATTCTTTATCGGAGATTATCTTTCCGTTTATTGCTCTTATAGTATCTTGCAAAGAATGAATGACGGCATATTCTGTATCAATCAGAGTTCCGTCTACATCAAAAACAATCTGCTTATAACCCATAGGACTGTTCCTCCTTTTCCCTCGGTCTAATCAAAAAGAGTTGACCAGTTTTTGGTTCGATATGCTTCAAAACACATTTTTACTTGCTCTTCATTATTCTTTTCCGTGGCCAGTTCCGGCAGTTCATTTTCTGAAAAATATGCAAAGCCCGTAGTTTCTATATTTTCTTTGAAGGCACCTCCGATAATGGTGCAAAGTACAAATATTTTACATACGCCATAAGCATATACTGGCAAGTTATGTTTAGAGCGGTCTTGAATTGCAATCACTTTATCAGCAGTTACATCTAAGCCTGCTTCTTCTTTGACCTCCTTAATAGTATTTTCTTTGACAGACACATTTACATCAACCCAACCTCCGGGAAGTGACCATTTTCCGCTATTCTCTTTAACAAGAAGAATTTTTCCATTTTGAAAAATAGCGGCTCTGGTATCAAGTTTTGGTGTCTGGTATCCTGTTTCATTACAGAAAAGGTCTTTCACTTTTTGAACAGGTATATCTGTCTTATATGCCATTATCTCAGCAGAAATTTCCCGTATCCTTTCATAGCGTTCTCTATCAAAAATATCTTTTCCATAGGTCAATCCTGCTTGTGCAAGACTCTGTAATTCTATTGCCCATTCCAGCCATTGTTCTTTCATGGTTATCCTCCCTTGCTACTGTGATTTTCTCTGATAAAATATCAGTCATTTTTTTGGTTCATCACTTTCTTTAACAACTTTTGGAACAAGTCGGCAGTTTCTTCATCCATCGGTGCAAGCTGTCCGATCTGTCCGGCTATCATCGCCGTTACATCGTCAATGGAAAGCGGGTTTTTCTTCTGTTCCGCCAGTGCGTCCCGCATGGCTTGGAACATAGCGGCGGTCACAGCTTCTCCCGGCTGTTCCCCGTTGTCAATATCTTTCTTAATATCCCGCAGGATAGCCAGGAACACATTTTTGATTTTTTCAATCTCTGCTTCATGTTCCCCCATCTTTTGGGTGTTCAAAAGCTGTAAATCCTGCTTTGCTTCCGCCCGGTGTTCCGGGTGTTCTTTCATCAGATCGGACAGGGAAGCCGTTGCTATCTCGATAAGCTGGTTTCTTGCTGTTATGCCCTTTGCCGCCGTGTCCTGAAAATAAATCCGTATCAAATCTATCAGCTTGGGAAAATTCCTGTGTTCCAACAGGCGGTTGAGGATTTGCACATCAACAGCACCCGTCACAAGCCCCCTCACGGCTCCCTCGGACAAGCCTAATTCAGAAATATCGTAGCTTTTACGGACGCTCACGGTAGACAAGCCCAGTATGTAGTCTGTCGATACCTTAAATTCCTTTGCCACACCTATGAGAATATCACTGCTTACCGTTCTTGTTTCGCCGCTGACAATGCGGCTCAACTGGGAAGCGGAAACGCCTATCTTCTCCGCAAGTTCCTTTTGTGTGATGTGGTTCCCATTGCATAAATCGGAAATCCGTTGTCCGGGTGTTCCGGGTAAAGCCATAAACACGCACCTCCTCCGCATACTTCCATTATACAGAATGATTGCAAAAATGCAATTTCCAAAGTGTAAACTTCATCAAAATGCAATTCTCGCAAAATTCCGGGAATTGCATTTTTTTCGTGTAGACTTAGGGTAGTTCATCGATGGACAGCACCTTGAAAACAGAATGACCGTCCGAAAAGGAATACCCCGGCTGGGGAAGCACCGCAAGGAGCCGGACTTCGGGACAAAATGTCCCGAAGTTGCGGGGAGCGTGCCAACGCCGGAACACGCCGCTATTGTCGGGGCCCCCGCAAAGCCGCATGGCTTTGTGGGGAGAGGATGAGCAGCGGAGCGAGTGAGTTTTGCCGCTTGCGGCGAAACGAGCGATACGCAGCTTGCGACGACGAGGCAGGAAACCTTTTCGGGGAGAACGGCAACGGAAAGAAAAATGGAGGGAACGCATGAGAGATAACCCCTATAAAGACTTGCCGCCGCTGGAACGCAGGCCGAACGGTTCCCTTTACCGCATGACACCGGCGCAGAGGAAACAGGCGGCCAGCCTGATACGCCGAGAGTGCTGTAACTGTGAGGGCGGCAACTGCATTGCCCTTGACGATGGGGACACCTGCATCTGCCCGCAGACGATTTCTTTCTCGGTCTGCTGTAAGTGGTTCCGCTGGGCAGTCTTGCCGCTGGACGGGACGCTGGAAGCGGAACTTTTCCGGGATAAGGACTTGAAACGCTGTGCGGTCTGCGGCGGCGTGTTCGTCCCCAAATACAACCGGGCAAAATACTGCCCCGGCTGTGCCGCCAGAGTTCACAGGCGGCAGAAAACAGAAAGTGAACGGAAAAGGAGGTCAGCTGTGGACAGTTAGGAGCGAAAAAAGCCTTGATTTATAACAATGTCATTAACTTTAGCAAAGAGCAGAAATCGTAAGCATTTATAAAACTAT
>NZ_QUJD01000022.1:0-54104 GCF_003480555.1 Blautia sp. AM29-29 | reverse complement strand
ACATTTGAGGTTCCCTGGAGGTCGTGAACGGGTGATTATTCATCGCTTACGTTTCATCAATCTCACCTCCTTTCCTTTATGATTTGAAAAGTGTTTATCCCTCTTTCCGCACCATATAAGGACAGCTAGGTGTGATTTAATGACCTCTTTTGAAAAATTTTTTAAATTTTTTCGGGTATGAAAAAAGCCCGCACAAAACATATAGTCTGTACGAGCCTTTAAAGCTAAAACATAGTAATATTGTATCATTAAGAATCACAAATCACAAGTGATTTGTGATTAATCACTTGTGATTTGTGATAAGTGATTTGTGATTAATATATAAAAGCCCTCTTTAAAGGGCTTTTATGTTTATTTTGAAAAAGAGATAAAATCAATATATCCCTTTTCCCCAATTTTTACAACGGCATTGTAGGGCTTTTTCTCTTTGTTTTTGATTCCTTTTACCAGGGTTTCTTTTCCCTCCAGTAATTCTTTTACATTCGTTTTGGTTAGTTTTTTCTTTCTAAAATGTTCAGCTAAAGTAAACTTACATTCAGGATAATTTGAACAACCATAAAACGATTTTTTTAATACAATATTGTTGCCACACTTAGGACATTTTCCTACAAGGGGTCCCGAGCGCTTAGTGGGAATTTGTACCCCTTATCGATACAAATTCCCCGTAGGCGCTAGGGACCTCTTTAGCTTCTTGGAAGCTGTCAGTAGTATATCTAATAATTTATCTCCATTCCCTTTAGTAACGTGTAACTTTCCAAATTTAAAAAAGCGACTCATAGAATTATTTCCTCCCGTTTAATAATAGATAACTATTAAAAATAGACAATACTTGCTCATAAGTAATGGTACTTAAATTGTTTACTTTGGCGTGTTTCATTGCTTGATGAAACTGATTTTTAGTAAACAGTTGACGATATTCTCGATTGACCCATTTTGAAACAAAGTACGTATATAGCTTCCAATATTTATCTGGAACATCTGTGGTATGGCGGGTAAGTTTTATTAAGACACTGTTTACTTTTGGTTTAGGATGAAAGCATTCCGCTGGCAGCTTAAGCAATTGCTGAATCGAGACTTGAGTGTGCAAGAGCAACCCTAGTGTTCGGTGAATATCCAAGGTACGCTTGTAGAATCCTTCTTCAACAATCAGATAGATGTCAGACGCACGGCTTTCAAAAACCACTTTTTTAATAATTTGTGTGCTTAAATGGTAAGGAATATTCCCAACAATTTTATACCTCTGTTTGTTAGGGAATTGAAACTGTAGAATATCTTGGTGAATTAAAGTGACACGAGTATTCAGTTTTAATTTTTCTGACGATAAGTTGAATAGATGACTGTCTAATTCAATAGACGTTACCTGTTTACTTATTTTAGCCAGTTTCGTCGTTAAATGCCCTTTACCTGTTCCAATTTCGTAAACGGTATCGGTTTCTTTTAAATTCAATTGTTTTATTATTTGGTTGAGTACTTTTTCACTCGTTAAAAAGTTTTGAGAATATTTTATATTTTTGTTCATGTAATCACTCCTGAAGTGATTACATCTGTAAATAAATACAGAAGTTAAACGATTTGTTTGTAATTTTAGTTATCTGTTTAAAAAGTCATAAGATTAGTCACTGGTAGGAATTAATCTAACGTATTTATTTATCTGCGTAATCACTGTTTTTAGTCTGTTTCAAAACAGTAGATGTTTTATCTACATTACGCATTTGGAATACCAACATGACGAATCCCTCCTTCTTAATTACAAATTTTTAGCATCTAATTTAACTTCAATTCCTATTATACAAAATTTTAAGATAACAGTCAAGAACATATCTGCACAAGTTGTAGATATACCATAAATGCTGATAATCAACATGATTACGCTTACCATCAAATAAGTAAGTGTTTCTTGCTTATTAAAATTATCCATAGTACAACGTGAATTCCAGAGAAAAAGAGAAATCGCACCAAGAATAATACTTAAAACAAAAATGACATTTCTTTTTTTACTGTCACGGAACATTTTCTTTTCATTTTGTTTGTCAAAATAAAGAAAATCACGTATCGTCATTTTACTTATTCTTCTTAATAGATTAAGCAAAACCAAAACATAAATAGTTAAAAAATAAATTATCAATAGTCCAATAGAAACGAAATTCAAAGAAATAAAGAGAGTTTTTGGAATACCCAGTAAGTTTACAATTACTAACGACACAAACTGGCTGAATAAAAAGCCAATAGGAATAGCTAATACAAATGCTAAAATTCCCAACAGTATATTTTCAATTACAACTAAGTGGGCAATTTCTTTTTTCTTAATGCCAAGAAGCATATATGTTCCTAATTCTTTACTTCTTTTTTCAAACATAAATTTCGTTGTATAGTTGATCAAAAAGCATATCACAAAAATAATAAGAATATTTACAGCGAACAATGAATTCTTAAATGCATCCATACTGGAACATAACTTTACAATTTCATCAGAATTTGCCACCAAATTAAAAGCAAATATAAGAGAAAAGGATGCAGTAACGGTTATCAGATAAATCAAATAATCTTTAATATTTCTTTTTGTATTTCTATACGCTAACTTACCTAACATTTCCCACTTCACCTCCGAGCAAGGTTAATATATCCAGTATTTCATTGAAGAAATCTTTTCTGCTTTTTTCCCCTCTGAAAATTTCATTGAATATTTTACCGTCTTTCAAGAACAAAATACGTTCACAGAAAGACGCACTAAACGGGTCATGTGTTACCATTAAAATAGTAGCCTGCATTTTCTTGTTGATTTCAGACATTGTTTCCAGTAATAATCTGGAAGCTTTTGAGTCCAAAGCTCCCGTCGGTTCATCAGCTAAAATCAGTTTCGGTTCATTGATTAAGGCTCTAGCACAAGCACAACGCTGTTTTTGTCCGCCAGAAACTTCATAAGGAAATTTCGATAAAATATCACGAATACCCAATTTATCGGCGATAGCATGAACTCTTTTCTCAATATCAGTAGGGTTCTGTTTGTTGATAACCAATGATAAAGAAATGTTTTCTCCAATCGTTAAAGTATCTAAAAGGTTGAAATCTTGAAAAATGAACCCTAAATTTTCACGTCTGAAATCAGCAAAATCTTTATCCTTGATTTTGGTAATATCTTGATTATTGACTGTAATGTGTCCGCTGGTTACAGTATCAATCGTAGAGATACAGTTTAATAGGGTAGTCTTTCCAGAACCACTAGCTCCCATGATTGCGACAAATTCGCCCTTATCTACATACATAGAAATACCGTCTACTGCCTTTGTGATATTTCCAGAGTTACCCCCGTAGTATTTTTTTACTTGCTCTAAATTTAAAATGTGTTCCATTAAAAATCGCTCCTTTCTTCCTGCCACATTTATTTGTTTTGGAATACAATTAAATTATAGCAAGGGCAGTATTCAATTACACTTACAGTTTTGAAAGTAAACAGAGAGTAAAAGAGCCGTGATAATGCAGATCACAATTTTGTGAAGCATTTCCACGACCCTTTTATTATAATTTTGCCTTTGTCTTTTTCGTAATGATATAAATATATTCTTCTGGTGTAGGGCGTTTATTCCCAAAATACTTTTTGAAATTTGCCTGCACCTCTGGGTCGGTGCTATTCATAGCTTCATCAATCGTAGCTTCAATATCCGCCCGAACATCAGCCAATGATACACCGCCAGCTTTTGCACCAGCTTTCAATGCCTTTTTTATATCTCTTTTGTTCAGTCCTATCATATTCATACCTCAATTCTACTTTTTAAAGCTAATAAGTTTTCCATTGTATTTTACAATGATGAATATGATATAAAACACTCCTACAACAATCAAAATAAGACCTATGTAATAGCCTAATTCAGAATGAGAGATTAAATTGATAATCGGCATAACAAGAATACCAATACTAACCAGTAAAGTGCCTATTCCTATTTTTTTTGTAAACACCTTTTTATCTTTAGGGTCAAGTTGTGTATAATGATAACCATGTAATAAAGTAATATTCTCTTTTATACCTATTTGATAAGATGTAAAAAGTAAAAACAATCCTATAACTATTTCAACAATCAATTCCTCTAATTCCATAATCGTTCTCTCCTTTAATCAAAATAAAATAATTCTTCAAATTTTTTATCTAAAGCTATACAAAGCACTAATGCCAATTTTGCTGTTGGATTAAATTGTCCAGTTTCAATAGAACTAACTGTATTCCGAGAAACCCCGACTAGTTCAGCTAATTCTGTTTGTGATAATTTTTTTTCTTTTCGTACAGTTTTTAATCTGTTTCGCAAAATTAAATGTTCGTCCATTCTATAAACCTACCATTAAAAATTTATAAAAGTAATACCCCATAAATAGAAAAAAGAATAAAGCAATAACAAATTTGGATTTATTTTTTGAAATATGTGCTTCATAACCCATAGAGCCAAATGCCACAGACCCAATAATTGTCATTATGTCATAGTAAGGTTCTTTACAAACTGCTTTAATGAAAAGAATTAAAATGCAGATAAATAAAACAAACATTAAGCCAAAAGATTTCCCTTGAAGTTTAATATGTTTTTCGTATTCATCAAGATATAGATTCTCTTTTTTGTTTTGTGATAGTATTTTTTCTTTATCCATTATATAACGCTCCCTTCAAATAATACCAAGTACACTTGTCATTTATATTATAGCATTCGGTCATTACAAGTCAATATTTTTGCACAGTTTTCTTGTCGTTTTGTAAAAGCGTGCAAATCTGATAGGAAATGCACGCTATATCATTTATCCTACAATCTTCCAGTTACTATCCTTATGTAGCACAAGCTCATACTGCGATACCTGCGTCGCTTTTGTCTGATTATCAATGAATTTTACCGCAACCTTGACTTTCACATTGTCGCCGTCCTTTATAAAGATAGGGTTTACCAGTTCAGAATAAAGGTAGTCCCTGCCGATAGGTTCAATCACATTTCCCAATACATAGTAAGCAAGCTCTTTTTCCGTCGCTGTTGGGTACAGCTTAAAGAATGTTTCCAGAAAAGCGGTAGCGTCATTTACCGTATCAGCGTCCACGCTTGCGTCTGCTTCTGGTGTCTTAGGCTCATAGTCTGATTTTTCAACTGCTGGTGCAAGGGTAGGGTTTTGAACGATTACCATATCCCCGTCTGCGTCCACATAGACTTTTACAGTATAGGTTGCTTTCACATTGCTTGTCTGTTCTCCCTCTTTTATCTGCTGATCTACTTCGTAGGTAGCAGAAAAAGTGTCCGCTCCCGATTGCTCGATATGCCATACAATCACATCTGTAACCGTGGAGCTGGTCGGTATATCGGTTCTAATGGTGTCTACATTTAAGTCCTGCAATTCCTTTGTCAGATAACCGCTGATTGCCTGCGTCCTTGCTTCGATAGCTTCTTTGCTGTTATCCCATGTGTAATAGGACTTCGCAAAGTTTTTCACGAAATTTTCTATCCCGTTGGTGTCCTGCAAGCAAAGTTCAATGATTTCTTTTTCATGGGTGGTGTGCTGGTCGATAGCCGTAAAATTCTTATACACCCCAAAGCTCACGCTTGCGACAAGCACCACCCACAACGCAATCACGGTTTTCTTATGTGTGCCTACCTTGACAGTACGCACCTTTTTTTCTTTTGGTTCTTTGATAGTTTCTGTCTGTTTCTTATTCTTCTTAAACATATTTTTCAAGTCCTTTCTATTGTTTTACTCGTCCTGCACCGATTAAGTGCTGTTGCCAGTAACTACTACTTAGGTCTGCATATCCTATCGGGTCGCCTGCGTGGTACATCTGTGTCGGCGAAACAAGAATACCGACGTGTGTTACATACGAACCAGCGTTATAGGTGGAATGGAAAAACACCAAATCGCCTGCTTTTGCCTGCGAGAGTGGCAGATGTTGGGTTGCGTCATACTGTGCTTGTGCTGTTCTCGGTAAGGAGATACCAGCTTTTCCATAGCACCATTGCGTCAATCCCGAACAATCAAAGGAAGTATTCGGGTTACTGCCACCATACACATACTTCCAGCCTTGATATTTCAACGCTTCATTCATTACC
Organism: Blautia sp. AM29-29; assembly: GCF_003480555.1. NCBI lineage: Bacteria > Bacillati > Bacillota > Clostridia > Lachnospirales > Lachnospiraceae > Blautia > Blautia sp. AM29-29. Next base: position 48,039 of record NZ_QUJD01000022.1, on the reverse strand, counting down.
TTTTGTGCCAGTTCTCCCGATACCTGCGGAACTGCTAAATACTGATTGACTACTTCCACATAGAACATATTTCCATAGCCATACCGCCAGCCCCCATTCTTAGCAACGGCTATCGGGTTGGTGTAGGTTACTTTCTTTCCACCCGATTTCTCACGGGCGAAGCTCTCTGCAAGATTAAAAGTGTGTTTTTTTCCTTTTCCTGCCACATATCCCACATAGCCACCGCCATAGTTATAAGACTGTATCGCTACATTCAAGTCGTCGATACCTTGATTTTTGCAGGAAGAAAGCAGGGACGCAAAATACTTACACCCCTGCTTGATTGAGCTTTCCGTATCTAAGGAATTAGGCGGTAAACCAAGACTTTCCGAACTCTGCATAACATCTTCTGCCGTACCGCCACTTTCTACTTGAATGATAGCAAGTAACACATTGACATACTCGGAGATACCGTTTTCTCTGGCGTATTTTTCTACCATAGGCTGATGTTTCAAGACTTCTGCGGATAGGTTCATACCCGTAATGCCAGAAGAAAAATTGCTGTTCTCGTCGTCGCTGTCCGCACTAATGAGGACGCCAAAGAAAAGCACCAGAGAAAAGAGGATAGGAAACAGACTGCCAATGATAGCGATATGTTTCAGTTTCATTTTTTCTTCTGTCCTTTCTTCGTTACAAGGTTACGGGTTTTCTCTATGGTCTGCTGGTTCTTCTGGACGCTCTGGGTCTGCTGAACCTTTATCCTGCGGTCTTTGGTGTCATTCTGGCGTGTTTCCTGCGATACCACTTTTTCTACATTCTGCCTATGTACTGTCTGTGTAGGCTGGGGTGCTTTCTTATCAGAAGCACCAGAAGATAACGGACGCTCTTTGATAACATTTGTCTTGACTGGCTCACTTGCTTTCGGAGTTGGAGCTGTGGCTGGGCGTTTGACTTCCTGCATTTTTTCAACACTCGGCTTTGGAATGGTTGAAGCTGTGACTGGTCGCTCATGGGGACGGGTAGCTCCCGTTGTCGCTGATCCGTCAGCCTTTCGCTGTACCTGCCTTGCTTCTTGTGCCTTTTGAAGCTCCATACGTTTGTCAGCGATATTTTTCTTACGCTGTTCCTGCTTTTCCAAGCGTCCCGTCTGTCTGGACTGCTGTTCCTGCACCATGCCACGCTTGAAGTCGGACACGCTGGACTTTGCCTTTTCCTTTGCGGAATACACCGCATAAGCGGTCTGTGTCGGCATATCCTTGATATTCTCTTTGACAGCGTTTGCCTTGTCTTTCACTTTATTTTTCGTATCTAAAACAGCACCGACTTTTGAACCTGCACGCTGTCCCATGCTGGAAGTGGTATTGCCCCGATTTTCTTTAGAAGCCGTATTTTTTCTTTCGGCTCTCTTGCCAGCAACGGCACTTCCAGCCACCGCACCAGCTACACCGCCCGAAATACCGCCAGCACTTACCGCCCTTGCAATACGGTGTTCCATACGCCTAGCCCGATGTCGCATAAACAGATACGGTCTGCGGAATATGCGTCGTCCCATGCTTTGACTGTCGCCAGCATTAAGTGAGAACATACTCATTAAGTCGCCCAGCTTCATGTAGATACCAGCGAAACATACTATCTGCAAGAACGCCACCATAAAGAATGGGTAGTCTGTGGAAATGTTGTAAAACATACTGGAAATACTAAATGCCACCGTTACAATGAGCGTTATTCCTGCCCGTGTCATTATGGTATTAAATACTCTCACGATTGCCTGCTTTGCCATGCTTTCATAGCTCGGTATCATGGAAAGTAAAAAACTGATAGGTAAAAACATTGCAAAGATAATAAAAAGTATCTGGCTGAACAACATCATGCCCGTAAGCAAGAATACAAATATCGTGATACCCAAGTTAAAGAACAAGAGGAAGAACACCATACCCAAACGGTTCACGACCTGCGGTATTGTCAGATTGTTATTGTCGTTGTCCTCGATTTCTGTTTTCACGACTTCCTCTCTGGTTTTCCCGTCCTCGTCCTCTGGACTTGCCGATACGAGAGCTTCTACACGGTCTGTCCCGATTTCTTCTGCGTTGCTGTTCCCGAATTGAAGCAAGAGCCACGGCTGTTCCACTTGAATAGAAAATAGGCTGTCCCGTATCAAGTCCACGCTGTCCTTACCCTCGCTGTCGGAGTTAGGGAGCATGATTTTTGTTCCCAAATCCAAAGAAGCGGTACTGATGTCTGATGAAAATTCATTTATCTTCTTGATATAGTCGGGAGCATAAGCAATAAATGAAGCGGACAGCACGAACACCACCACAAAGTTGATAACAGCGTGAAGTGCTTTGCTGGTTTCCCGTTTTATCAGTCCCGTATAAGCAACGTACATTCCCACCACTAAGATAATGAGAAGCAGGAAACCAACATAGAAGCCCGTAGAAGAAAAGCCGTTCTCGGTAACGCCTGCAAGGGTCTGTATGCTCTTTCCGATACTGTCTGCCATATCATTGATGAAGTCCAGCTTATAGGCTTCCTGCACCACATAGCCCGTTGCATTACTCAAATACAAACTGATAGTCCAGACAAAGTTGGTAATGCAGTACAGCCCGTATTGTACCGATTTTCCGATACCGTCGAGCCAGTTCCACGGAAGCCACGACCAGCTATTATCGACGAAAAAATCAAGCTGGTAGTTGGAAAGGGGATATTTTGAATAAAGATTTTCTGCGTTTATGGTATCGTCTACAAGCCCCGTCGCATGAGCCACCGTCCCCAAAAGTGAAAGCAGGATAAGGGAGAGTGCCACCACGAACAGAGCCATTTTGAGAAAGTGGAAAATCTTCTTTTTTGTGAACACACCTTTTATCCTTTCTTTCATCACTCCACCTCATTTCTCTGTACGGGCGGTCTGGTATCAAAGGCGTGTAGCAGTTCTTCAAAGACTGGGTGTATCTGCACCACACCGACACGCCCGTATAAGTCCTGCAATAAGCATTGTCCGTTCTCCAAATCACGCAAGCGTTTCTGGTTGTTCTCATCGTCCTTGTCGATACCGAAAAACTCTAAGGTCTGCTTTATCTCGTTTATATCCGTGCTTCTAAATGCAAACTTTAAGCCGATATTGTTTTTCAGACTTTCCTTTGACACGTCATAGGCAGACTGGGTAACGAAATAAACGCCTGCCTGCATAGCTCGCCCAGCACGAACCAGCTTATTTGATAAGGTTTCTCCTTGTGCCACATTTAAGAACGCCCACGCTTCGTCTAAATCGACAATCTTAAAAATGCTTCTGTCCGAATGGATAAAATCAAGGGCAAAGGTACTAATCACAATCAGCATAGACACAGACAACAATTCAATGGTCGTGTATTCTTCAAAAGTGGTATCTTTATCTGGCAGTACAAGGTCGGCTACTTGAATGATATTGAGCTGATTATCCAGACTGATAGCATTTTCTACCGTACCGTCTGAAAACAGCAGGTGTGCAAAGTCGTAGTCCGTGAAGCTGTCGATATGGTCTGCGATATTTCTTGATATGGGCGTATCTTCACGGCGTAGCTCGTCTATCACATGGAGCAAGCCCCGACTGTCGCTCTGGGTAACGGAGCGTACTGCCTTACGAAGTACGGGGAATTTTTCGCCGTCCCTTGAAGAAATACCCGTAAGGAATGTTAAGATGTCGATTGCCAGACTTTCAGCGTCTTTTACATTCTTCATAATCACAAACGGGTCAAGAAGCCCTGCATTGTCCTTATCGCTGGTAAGATTTACGATATTGATTTCATGTGCAATCTCTGGGAGCGTTTCTTTCCAGTTACCACGCTCACTTTTAGGGTCTAACAGAAGTGCTTGACCGCCAAACAGCACCGCATAATATACCAGAAGATTGTTACAGAACGATTTCCCACCGCCAAGCGAACCGACAAAAGCAGACGCTAAAGCGTTGGTAACTGTACCTTTTACACCTTGACTGGCAAGGGACGGTTGCAGGTACACATTTCTTCCCGTATCAACAGAATAGCCCATATAGATACCCGTAGTTTCTCCTAACTGCTGTGTCGCACCAAAGCCAAGCCCAGCTAAAAAATCTGATTTTACATACTGCACATAGTCATTGATATATCGCTTGCTGGCTGGTAAAAATTCAGAATGAAGCCCCAGCATATCCCCAGCAGGACGCACCAGCTTTACATTGAGGTCGTCGTAAAAGTCCTTGACTTCATCACAACGGCGTTTCAGCTCGTCAAGATCGGGTGCAGACACCCGTATGACGTAGCTTAACTTATACATACTTTCTTTTGTCTGGTCTAAATCAGTTTCCAGCTCGTCCACGCTGTCTAAAGCGTCCACCACATTTGAGCTGGTTTCACTTCCTGCTTGATAGGCGTGATTATCAAGGTCTTTCAGTTCCTTTTTCTTGTTGCGGACGGTCGTTAATGCTTTCCGATTTTCCACGATTTCTACATTCATGCTCGTATCAACGGGGAATGTGAATTGCTGTTGCTGGAAATAGAAGATTTCAGACGACGGAAAATCAAGCTCTCCTACAATCGCATTGACGGTAAAATAGGACACATAGCTTTCCTTGTCCTCATGTTCCAATCGTAAATACCGCTGGCTTTCCTCAATCACACACCTTGTCGGACGGATAAGGTCGTAGTATTTTATCAGCGTCTCTTTGTTCAATTTTTTCTTTGGTAGCTGGTACTCATAATCTTCATAAGCGATACCGTCCCTGCCGTAAAGATGTTCCATGAGATACCCAAAATCATGGATTTCCAAGCGACGCACCTTAAAGCGACGGGAGATTTTATTTTCCAGTAACTTTTCCATTTTTATGTAACGGTTGATTTCATCATTCGGCATGGAAACAAAATCATTCATCAGCGTGTGGTTCACTTCATGGAGAAATTCTGTGAACGTCAGCCACACCGATTTTTTGATGTTCTTCAGATTGAGCTGTTCTTCCGTAACCATGAGCTTAAAGCCAAGAAAAAAGCGGTAGTCCACTTGATTGTCCCCAATCATAGATACTAACGCTTCGGTCTGTTCGTCTATCTTCTGGCAGGCAACTTCCTTTAATTTTCCAGTTACCAGCTTCTTTGACTGTTCCTGCATACTGCGGATTGAGCTTTCTGTGGCAATCTGCAACGCATGAATTTTACCCTCACGGGACTGTGCGATAAGCTGTCGGAAACTGTCATGCACGATAAATTTCTGCTCTGCGGATAGAAAAGAATAGTTGTATGGTATCAGCTCATAGTAGGCGAACACCTCATTGTCCTTGTTCCAGACAAGGTTATTGTCAATATATTTTATCGGGAACATAGTTCACACTCCTTACTGCCGTGATTGTTTCATTCAATATCTGCTTATGCAGTTTTACGGCTTTTCCTGCATAAGTGATTTTTGGTCGCAGGGCATAGGTTATCTGTGATTTCAAAAAGCTGTACGGCTTCTTTCCGTCAAAGGTTTTCTGCGACATGAACCAAGTGAGAGCAACGGGAATACCAAAGTATTTGAGAAATGCTCCCTCAATCATGGAAAGTGGGGGAATATCCCCAAACAGAATGATGATAAATTCCGTAATCACAAACCATGTAATCTGTGTAAAAGTAACGGGAAAGGGTAAGTTAAAGTCATTGATTGCATACAAGACTTTTTCCACGTTCCAGATACCCGTGTAGCTTTTAATCTTTTTCAAGTTCTTTCAGCTCCTTTCAAAATAGAAAAGGACAGCCATTTTCAGACTGTCCCTTAAAGAGAAATACGCTGTCAGTAGCAACAATGCTTGTCGCTGATCTTCCAGCGTTAATATGGTATCTCGCACATACCTCGGCTTGTTTCAATAAAGCAACCGCCCATATCCAAATCTCGCCCGTAGGCTTCATAGTCAATGTAATTCTGTAAGCTGGGTGGAATGTCCCCAAGTGCCTGCAATTCGTCTATGTAGTAGTAGGCAACATCTGTCATGGTTTCACAGTCGGGATAATAGTAAATATCGTCCTTATGTTCCACGACTTCTTCCAGCGTCCCATAGTGGCTGATAAATTCGTCCAGACACTCTACAATATAGTCGGGAAGTTCCTCTATCATTTCATACATCTCATTGAGTTCTTCAATGGAAACATACTCGCCAATCGCAATGGGAAAGTTGTCGGTATCATGGATAGCGTATTCCTCATACTGTTCATTCAAGCCGATTTTTTCTTTCACATCTTCCTCGTCAATGGGGAACGTGAACCAAGCACCGACTAAATAGCCCTCATTGTATTTGCCAAGATTAGCAATATAAACCGCCATATCATCAATCATAAGCACCACCTCATTTCCTACTCTGGCAGTTCAAAGATACCGTGTTCTGTTACTAAAAATTTCCCGTGTTCCTGCAAGTGAGAAGCGTAGGCTTCAAAGTCAAAGTAGTATTCTTGACAGTCCTCGGATAAATGCTTGAACATCGGGTCGTTCATCAGCTTTTGCCTTGCAACATCTATCATGCTTTTACAGTCGGGATAAACAATAATCACGTTCCTGCAAATATAAAGTGCTTCTAAATTTTCAAACACCGTAAGTAGTGATACATATTCTTCCTGCATATCACTTGAAAGCTGGCGGTACATAAAATCTAATTCGTTGAGCTGGTACACGCTGGTGTGTTCGTGGACTTCATCAGCATAAGGCAACACCTTTTCGATAATACGATAATCCCCACTTTCTGCACCGATACCTAACTTTTCTTCAAACTCGGCAACATCTATCGGCAGGTCGAACCAGTATGATATTGTTTCTTCGCCAGTTGTTCCTCTCGTTTCCACCAGCACCCTTGTTTCCTGCATTGTTCCTCACGTCCTTTCTGTTGCTTCATCACATCTTTTAAGCTCTGGTACGACATACCAAACACATACTTTGAAAAATCTTCTAACTGTTTTATATCATAATTCGTAAGCGGTAATCGCTTCATTTCATGCCACACTTTACGCTTGTAAGAGGGCAGGTTAGAAATATAATCACAGCCGACGTTTGCCTGCATATCCTTAAAAATATCGCTCATTTCATCACTCCAATCTGATTTTAGGTAAGAAAAAAGCAGTCAATCCTAAGACTAACTGCTTTATGTATATGGATATAATTTGATTAAGTTTTAAAACCAGTTTGTTTTTTCATCTCTAAATTGAGGGTTATCGCTGTGTTGATATGGATTATAGTTATTCAGATTGCAACCATATTCTTTTAATGATTTGATTTTGTTATCTTCTGTCCATTCAATTAAGGAAATACCGTCAAATTCTTCAACGCTTCCCGTATTCATTTCATTTTTAAAATACCATTCTACGACAGTTTGATTTTCTTTATGAAAGAACTGTTTAATATCCCAAATAATGACTTTACCACGAGTATTCCATTCATTAAACCAATGTTTTACTGTTTTAAGATTTTCATATTTAGGACACCAGCTTTCCGTATAAACAACATCTTCTGTAAAAATTTTATCTATTCCTAAGTCTTGCTGTTTCAACCACATATCAAACCATAAACGAATAATTTTTTCTCTCTCATTCAAAATAGAACACCTCGATTACTTCTTTTTTCACATTATAGCACCCATACATCAGCCCCACAATAAAATTTTATGCACCGATAATCTTATTGAACAGCTCTAACAGTACATCTTTCACACCGCCAGCATTGAATACCAAGCCGACAGCAATCAAGGCAACTACCAAGAAACCGATAAGTTTTGAAAACTCACGCTTGAACCCTAAGTAGATACCGATAACCACAATCGACATAAGCACTAAGCTCTGTGCGTTGCTTAAAAACCATTGATACAAATTTTGCCCGAAATTCATGTTATTTGTCCTCGCTTTCTTTTAATTTCTTCATTTCATAGTCAGCTCCTTTGCCAACACTTAAAATACACATCAAGGCTACGCCGATACCCGTTCCAACAGATACCAGCAGGAAGTCTTTCAATAATTCCCACATTTTTTCATCACTCCTAACTTTCTACTAAATCTTTTGCAGGGGTCGTCTGCTGTTTGATTATCATTTCATGCTTTTCTGTGAGCTTTGCCTGCTGTTCGATAGTTTTCATGTAGTCTGTTCCGTTTCCCTTATCAATCCTTTTCAGCATTTTCAAGGTCGGTGCTACCTGCCGTTGTACCCACCGCAATGTACGGTCTAAGGTGTAAGGCTCTGGCTTTGTCGTCAGCTTCAAGCTCTGTCTGTTATCGCCGATAAACCACGCCCAGCGGTCATTGAGTTTCCAGTCATTTTTTCGCTTGTCTGCTTCTTCATCAACAAACCGCACATACTGGTTGATGATAGAAAAGGCAGTCTGCTCTGCGTCATAATAGGTCAGCAAATCTCGTACTGCATAATAGGCACGTTCATTTCTAAGCCGTATCTCAAAACGGTTGATAATGTCGGCTTCTTCCAGCGGTGTCCCTAACTTGACGTACTGCTCATAGTCCTTTTCATAGATACAGAAATACACATCTGATTTTAGCGAACCAAGATAAAGGGTGCGTCCCATATATTCTCTGTCGTCCTCTCTATGCTTGATAAGCTCGCCCGACTGATAAAACTTATAACTTCTGGACTTTCCGATATATTCCCGTTTCCTGCATTTTTCCGCAAGCTCTGGAATATCCAAAATACCCGTATGGTCGTTGATAGCAAGGTCGATACGCTTCATCACGCCACCGTCTATGAGTGCGTCCATGAGAAAGTCATACCAACTTCTTTGTTGTGCCAGCAGGTAACTTTCAAACTGTCGGCAACCACGCCCCTTTAACTCTAAAAGGACACCTTTTTCTTCGTCAGCCGACGTATAGATAAAGATGTCCCCTAAAGAATAATGCTCCGTATAACTGTAATGTCCGTAATCTTCATGGAGCATATAATTGATATTCAGTTTTAATATATCTTTGATGATGTGCTGTATATCCAGCGTGGGAAAACGAATTTTCACATAATCAAACAGCATGGTAAGCGGTACTTCTGGATTGAACCTTGCCAGTTCCTTATGCAGAGTTTCCAGAAGTTCCTTTGACGGCTTCATTTTTCCACTTTCTATCTTGTTGAAATATTCCCTTGTGATACCAGAAGCCACCGCCAGCCTGCCTTGTGAGATACCGTAAGCAATCCGTTTCTCCCGTAATTCTTTTATCCGTTGTTCTTCATTCAGAACCATACCCCCAATCTGTAAAGTGTGAAGTTTTTTAAGGCGACTTCACAGCCGATTTTTGCTAGAAAACCATGCCAGAAGCCTTATGTTTCCTATGTTTTTTGTCTATTGTCTATTTGCAAACGTACCCCTCTGTTAGATACCGAGGGGTTTTACCTGCTGGCGTGGCTGACGCCACACCAGCAACGGCTAGTCCGTGCCGTCGCCTTTCGCTTCGCACGTCGCCGTCCCGTCCTGCCTTGCTTGTGCAAGAGAGCTGATAGTCTGTAAAAAATCATGTCCTTTTGGGACTAAAGGCGTGTAAAACTCACTTATGACGCTTGTTCCCACATCACAATAGCCACGCCCCTTGATACGCTTCTGGAAAAACTGCTTTTTCACATCTGAACCAAACAGCATACCGTAACCTAATTCGCTGATACGCCCAAGTCCCACACGGAAATTGAAGTTATCTCTGATACCATCTGAAAAATACTTTGCGTCTGGACGCTGGCAGGCAACAATAAGGAAATAACCTGCTTGTCGCCCTAACATAACGATTTTCTTTAACTGGCTAAGTAAGCTCACGCTTTCTTTTGTCCCCAACATTTCAAAAAACGCTACATATTCATCAAAGATAAGAAAGCAGGGTGGAAGTCCCAGATAGGCGTAGTTTTCGCCCGTCTTATAGTTCGGGTGTTGCTTCATTTCCTCACTTCGCCGTACCATGCCCTCATAAAAGGCATTGACGCAATCAATCATTTCTTCTTTGGTGTGATAGACATTAGGCATGACTGTTCCCAAGTCTGCAAGGTCGCTGTTCTTTGGGTCTAAGATATAAAGGACAGCGTTGGTATGCAGTAAGGCTTCAATGAGCGTCAGCAGAAAATAAGTTTTACCGCCACCAGTCCCACCAGCAATCAAAGCGTGAGGGAGTGCGTCATATTCCCACACAAGATTTTTCATCAGCCTAAGACAGCCGTTTTCTGCCCATACTTCATCAATGGTAATGCGGTTTGCTATCATGTCATAAAGCAGGGTGTATTCAATATAGCCGTCATGTAAGGTCTTGTCGGTCAGCTCGCAATACAAGCCACTTTCCAATTTATCCTCTAACCGTAAAAGCTGGTCTTGATATTTTCCTAACGTGATTTCACAGCGGATATGGAGCAATCCCTTTTCCATTTGATAATAAATCTTTGGAAACCAGACGATTTTTTCCCTTGATCTGCTTTGCAGGTCAGTAAAAAAACCGCTGTCTTGTACGGTATCGGCTTCATACCACTTATTTTCCAGTATCATTCGTGCCAGCTTTTGACGGTGCAATAGCTTCTTGAAACTGTCGTAACAGAAGCGGTAATACAGAAAAGCGACCAATGCACAAACACCAGTCGCTATCAGCACAGTTATGAAGTTGTAAGGGGAAAGCGTCAAGCCGTTTTCTAACAAGCTGAAATGTTCCCAGTCGGTACGCATGAGCTGTTTGATGTTCAGTAGCAGAAGAACCGCCATGAATACAAACAGAAGCGTCCCTATGGAAAAGTGGTAGACAAGGTGCTTGTCGCTGGCTCTGATACGGTGTCCTTTGTTCCAAATCATACGCATAAATCAATCCTTTCTAGGTATGAAAAAAGCAGTCAATCCTAAGACTAACTGCTTAATCAACAATAAAGTGTAAATTTTATTGTTTCTTTTCTTCTTTTTTATCTTTTTTATTTTTTCTATCCCACCAAGTACCTGCTAATGAACAACTTCCGCCCATAACTATAAAGCCAATCATAATAAGCCAAAATTCCATGATTTCTCCTCCCTTTTAATTTGTTAAATGCTGGCAAATAAAAATTACAACAAAACATATAATAAGTGCGATTACACCTGCAATGAATGCAAATATGATTTTTTGATAATTTCTTTTTCCTATTTCTTGTTGTGTTTCATCATGCGTTAATTGCTTTCCGTCAATAAATGCCAAAATTTCTTTATAGGTTTGAATGTCATGGCTCTTTTTGAATTTTTCAATCTTACTTGCCGTATAGAGCGTTATTGCAAACAAGCATAACCAAATAATAATTCCTATATTTCCCTTAATACTAAATAAAGGATAGGCACTTATGGCTACGACTATCAATTCAATTAGGAAAACTACACTTATCACATTAAACTTTTTAATAGTTGCTTTTTCTACAATCTCCCTCATCTCCTTTATATCTTCTTTTATAAAATTATCTAAAGACACATTGAAGATATTAGATAAAGTAATTAAACTTTTAACATCTGGACAACTTTTATTTGTTTCCCAGTTAGAAATTGTTTGTCTTGAAACAAATATTTTAAGAGCCAGTTCTTCTTGAGAAATTTTTTGTTGTTCCCTAAATTTTTTGATTTGTAATCCAATATCCATCTTGAATCTTCTCCTTTATTGTATATGAATATAGCTATTTTGTCTGTCAAAAGCCTTTGACATTGCCATTTTCCCTTGTCAAAATAGTTTTACATGGCTTAAAACAGAACTTTTCAACTAATTATATCGGTTCTATATATAAGTTACAAGAAAAATATGGGCTCACATTTATTTTTTCATCTGTCCTTGCGGTACATGGTTCTGTGGATTGCCTGCGTTCTGATTGCCTTTATTCTTCAACACAATATCCTCTGCCTTTACATACCAGTCCACATCTGCACCCGTATAGGTTTTTCGTGATACCGTATCGGCTACTGGATTGACAAGCTCCACAACTGCATTGTACGGAAATTCCCTTACTGGTACTTCTGGCGGTACAGACACGGGGATAATTCCACCATGCAGACTGCACTTCAAATCATAGATACGCTTTTTAAGCTGGGTACTCGGTGTCCCGTCCTCATTCTGCAAGAATACATCACGCACTGCTGTAAATTTTAATTCTCCAAATGTTTTCTCTTTGTCAATAACAAAACCGTTTGATAATCTCATAATATTTTCACTCCTTTACTTTTCTTCAACTGCTACAATATCATCAGCAAGTAACACATAATCGGTATGTCCCATATCCCCAATTGCGTAACCTCTGCCGTATAATTTCGGATTGACAAGTTTTACTTTCTGTTCATACTTGAAATGCTTTTCGCCAGCCTGCACGGGAATTTCCACGACAACATTTTCGCCTTTCTGCACATCAGAATAAAGGTTGTAGCTTCGTCTGGCTAAGACCCTGCGGTTATTTTTATCTCTTTCAAAGATAGGCTCGCTTTCGCCTGCAAATTCAAGTGTTCCAAAAGACTGTGCCATATCTGGCACGACATATTTCATTTCCATATTGTTTTACCTCGTTTCTTTCTATATTTGATAAGTTTTTGATAGTGATTTCTTATTCTGGCGGTTAGGGAAGTACCAGCAAGTCCCCAGATAGTAAAGGGTAAAATAAATGCTTACGCACCCTTGACTATCCGTGTTCTTGCAGGTAAGTAGCAGACAAGCCAGAATAAGCGGAAGTCTGCCGACACGGTATCGGCGGAGAACGTGATTTTTCTTTTCTCATATCGTTACCGCCTTATGATTTCTTCATTTTACGGCGTTTGCAGAAGAAGATACCTGCCAGTCCAGCACCAGAAGTTAGTAATAATGCAAGCAGTCCGTAAAGGTTCGTGTTATCGCCCGTTTTTGGACTGTCTGTTTTATGCGGTGTATCTGGTGTCTGTGGTGTTTTGGGTTTCTCTGGTTCTTCTGGGACTTCGGGTTTTTCCTTAAAGGTAATCGTCTGTCCCTCGTTGTCAATGTCTTTATGCTCGGTAACTTTCTTCGGCTCGTCTGGATTGCTTAAATCGTACAATTCTTCAAAAGTTACAAGCTGTTTGCCGTCAAGAGAAGTAGCGTCAAAGGTAAAGGCAACTTCCGCTTTCATAGTTTCGCTGTCTGCGGTAAAGGTGTAATCACTTTCCACACGTTTTCCATTGATAAGAAGCTCTGCATTTTCTTCTTTCAACATCTGCCAGCCTACAAGTTTGTACTGTGTGCCGACTTCTAAGCCCTCTAAGGTTATGGTATCAATGATTGTTACCTCTTTTCCAGCTTCAAGCTCTTTGTTGCCGTCCTTATCGGTAGCAGTCGTATGAATTTTGATGATACGCTCTGTGATAAGTACCGTCTGTCCGTCGTCCTCAATGTCTTTATGTTCCGCAACTTTTACGGGTTCTTCTGGATTGCTCAAATCGTATAATTCCTCGAATGTTACCAGATTTTTACCGCCAAGCTCGGACGCATTGAATGTATAAGTAATTTCCACTTTCATAGCTTCATCATCAGCGATAAAGGTATAGTCATTTTCTACACGCTTTCCATTGATAAGAAGCTCGGTGTTTTCTTCCTTTAACATCTGCCAGCCTTTGAGCTGATATTTTGTGCCTTTTGTAAGTCCGTCTAATTTGACGGTATCAACGATTGTTACCTCTTTTCCTGCAAGGATTGTCTTTTCGCCGTCCTTACTGGTCGCTGTGGTATGGATAGAGATTTCTTTTTCGTATTCATCAGTCAAAGTACCTAAATCAATCACAAGGTTATTTCTTGATACCACGATTTCAAAAGGTGGGATAAGCTCAAAGCCTTTGTTACTATCGCAACGCATTTCTTCAATGATGTAGGTATCATAAGGCAACGCCCCTTTGCTGTCGTCTGGTTTAGAAGTTCCAAACCATACACCGTCCTCGCTGGTCTTTCCTGCGTTGGTATTATGCTTATGAGAAGCCCAGTCAGAAGAAGTGGAGAATTGCCCGTTATCATCAGTTACCACAACATGACTTTCGCCCGTTGTCTTGCTTGTGATCCTAAAGGGAACATCAGCAAGACGCTTGTGTGTGCCTGCTCCGATTTTTACGCCCTCAATATCTCCACGCTTAATCTGATTGTAGATAGAATGGGCTTCGTCGGTTAAATCAACGATTTTTCCATTCTCTGTGATTGCAAAATCAATCGGTTTTGCACCGTCTGTCAAATATCCGTTTGGAGCTTCACTCTCAACGATACGGAATTTTCCATAAGGTAAAAGGTCAGCAGACGTAGAAGCGACACCCTCAATGTCTGTATGGATTGTCTTTACCACTTCATTTTTCTTGTATAGCTTGCCCTCAACCAGTACCGCATTATCATTTAAGGAAATGATGTCAAAGGCAGTATCTTTCAAAGTGGCACTTCCTTGTGGTTTTGTATCGCCCGTTTCTAAATCTCGTTTCTGAATTTTCACACCGCCACGGATAACCTTGTCTGATACAGAAAACTGGTTACTTCCAGTCAATACGGCAAGGTCGCCGTCCTCGGTAATCTGTGTTACATATAAGCCCTTAATCTGTTCGGACTTATCGCCAGCCTGCATATATGCACCGTCCAGCAAGTAACCGTTTGGAGCTTTTGTTTCTTCTACGGTTAGTGTTCCAAGTGGAAGAACGGCTTTGCCGTCCTGCATATAGAAACTGTCGCCAGATACCTTGTATGCGTCCGCTAATTTTGTAACATAGTGGATTGTACCGTCGCTGTCTGTTTCGGCGATTGTCTTTGTAACCCATGTTCTTGTAGCTTCGGCAGGGAGATTGTCTTTATTGTAGAAGCCAGTATAATACTTCCATGTAAATTCCGCACCTGCTAAAGAAGCGTTCCCCTGCGGATTGTCTTTCTGTGTTTCCATATCAATCTTGAAGAGTTCAATCAAAGTGTCTGTTACCTTTGGTGTATCTGATACGTTCAAGGTCGCTGTCTTTCCAGCTTCAACCTTTAAGGAATATATATTTGTATCAACCTTATATCCTGCTGGTGCGGATAATTCCTTGATATAGACTGTGTCAGCCGTTACCTCTACGACATCTGTATTTCCGTTTTCATCAGTCGTAAGGGTGGCAAGCTGTTTCGTGCAGTCCTTATCAGCAAAGACACCGTATGTCGCACCAGCGATAGAGTAATTCCCGTTACCGTCTGTAATGCTGGTATTACTGGAAGTCTTTTGAAGTTTCGCATTTCCAACATTGAGTTTCGCCCAGAATTGTCCCAATTCCTGCCCCTCGCCAGAGTAGATATAACCGCCACATTCATAGCGTCCTTTATTCTCTTTGACAAAGGCTTTTGCACCAGCGAAAACTTCGTCCTGCGTTGCCTTTGGAATTTCATCATAAGAAGCTCGCACGTTATCGCATTGCCAGCCAAGATGTACGCTTAATCTCTGCCAGACAACAAGCTGTCTTAAAAGGTAGGCGTGGTTTTTGCTTATTCCGTTGTGGCTGTCTGTGTACTGTTTTACATATTCGATAGATAAGGCAACGTCGCTTATCTGGTCGGCACTCATACGGGTGCTTGCGTCAGCTCTGGTCTTGTAGCCATTCTTAAAGTCTGTGTTAATGTCGATACAGTAAGCGTCCTCGCCCTCAACGGTCAAATGTCCCTCATTAAAGGTAGAACCAATCGAACCGTCATTCATTACTTTTTCAACGATACCGACACGCTCTTTTGACTCCGTCCAGTATTGCTTACTTTCTGCATGAACGGGTGTAGTCGGCAAAGCAGTAACGACAGTTGCAAGAGCTAAGAAGCCCGTACACAATCGTTTTAACATCTTTTTCATAAATCTAATGCTCCTTTCATTTTTGGTAATAAAATAACCGTCCATAATGAACGGCTGAAAATAGAAAAGGAACGTCATTTTAGGCGTTCCATAGTCTATGAGTTATTCAATTTTTCTTGTTTCAATACTGATGTGCTGTACCATATCTTTGCATATCTAGGAAAACTTGCGTATCAAGGCTCATTCAATGGTAGTAAATAAGTAGTAAATTGATGTGTTTGTTTCCTTGAAAATGCTGATAGATACTGTGTTTTAGCGGATAATCAGATTTTTATTGTGTTTTTTTATACCAAAAATCATCATACAATGCATTTATTACTATAACCAATCTTGAAGCATAGCTATCTGCATATTTATCCGGATCATCCAAAATATCATTGATGTGGTCAACATTGAACTGTTCTGATTCTAGCCATTTTCTAATATTATCTAAAATACTCCCGTCCATCTTGCTTGATTTAGCCTGCTTGTAAAAAGCCCAAGGTGAACTAAAAAATCTGGATAAAAGTGGTTTTATATCTAGTTCTACATCTAGTATGCCACTCTCCAATCCTTTAATAATCCAATGAGCAAAAACATTATATGACAATTGTTCATACGGGTTCCCTTCGTTATCTGTCAAATATGTTAATTCAATCAAATCTCTGCTAGCCATCAGTTGAACATCTTCATCTGTTGACTCTAAGATTTTCCTTCTATTTCGGATGATATTACTTTCAATCTGATAATTGCTACATATATATGAAATAATAACTTTTATTGTATAAACACCTAAATCATCATTTTCATACTTAATTTGTTGCAATAACTCATTCAATTTATCATCATCTAATTCATCACATATCTCTTCTAAATCCTCATGTATTTCCTCAAACAATTCTTCACATTCTTCAGAATCATGTGCACTTTCAGCAAGGCTGTTTATTTCTTCTTCAAAATCTCCAAGATCATCTAAAATCAAAGCAGTTTTTTGAATTATTTTACTCTGTTTAGCAATAAGTTTTCCAAATTTTTCCACACTAAAGGAATTGTATTTTTGCGGTAAAAGGAGCCTTAATAAATCCAAATATTCTTCTTTTTTCTGCTGAACCGGTGTAGCACTTAATAAAAGTATATTTTTTGCTAGTGTACTTATTTTATGAAGCTTTTCATATTCACTCTGTGAAAACAAATATTTATGCACTTCATCAACAATTACAAAATCCCAATCAGTAAACAAATCCTTTTCACTAAGTTCCTGTAATGTTTTTACTGTTACAGAATTATTATTTTTCCCCATTCCATTAGGTATATTGAATTTCAATAACAGTTCTGAAATCCATTGTTCTTTTAATACTTGAGGAACCACAATCAACGCCTTCTTATTACTCTGATTCATAGTATATATCTTGTATACTGATATAGCCTCAATTGTTTTTCCCATGCCTACTTCGTCAGCTAGCATATATCGACATGGTGACTCCTGCAGGCATCTCATAATCGTATTAACCTGATGTGGCATTAAATATATTTTTGATCCAGCCAATTCTTTAAAACCATAAATAGAATTTTCAAGAATATCCATACTTTTTGCCACAACAGCCCTTCCAAGATACCATGCTGGATTTTGGAACTCATAATTTTTCAACTGGACGCAAGGATCTACCTGACCGTTATTAAAAGCAGCTATAACGTCAGCCTCTGGCACCTTAACAACACTCGTGTCATCAAAGTTTTGAATATAGTACTTATAATAATCATCTTTGCATTTTTGACATGATAATACTTTATAGCTGGATCCCTTATACACAACTATCGATCCGATAAAAAAACTGCATCTATCTACACTTCCTAATGGCAATTCTATAACACCCTTCGGTAAATCTTCAAAAAATAGAAGATGCCCAAATGGATCATGAACTTTGACCGATACAGTCCGTTTAAACTCATCAATATTAATTATTTGTCCGCATACAAAAATTCGTGGTTCATACATGCTCTCTTGATCCGCTGGACATCTAACATACATCTTTGTTTTTAACATAATCGGCCTCCCCCTATCGTTATTCTATGCATGCATAATAATCAACACATATTTCTCTATTTGTGCAGTATTTACACCAGAGATTGGTACTGCCACCAAATCCAAGTTTCTTTAATTTTTCTTCTGACAACTCTTCTTCTATTTTCTGCTGATTTACATCTGGAAACATATCTTTTAATACGTCTTGATTAAATTTCTTTGGATCTTTCAATTGCTTACATATAAACAATTCACGTATCATCATAAATTTCAGATCATCTTCTGATAAAACAAGAAAAGCTTTTCCATTGTTCAATCGATTTTTCACATTATTAATGATATCAATTCTATTTATATTAACCGTAAATGGGAAATACTTTTTTAGCTCATCATACAACTCATTCAGTTTATCCAAAAGAAGAATTTCACTATGTGGAAGTCCTTGCAGGCTCTCTTTTGTTTCATTTTCTATCCAAACTTCCAGATACTTTGCAAGTAAAAAATTATCTTTATATATTGTATTCCCTTCTACAAGGCTTTCTAATAAAAATCTTTTTTTACATATCTTAAATCTATAATAATCACAATTCTGATATTTTCCAGAAATACCATTTTTAATCTGTATGCCTGAAAGTGGCTCCATCTTATGATTTATTCTTCTATCTATATTCCGCTCTTTTTTTACCCCGAGAATTTTCAACAAATAATATGGTTCTCTTTCCTGATCTCCATCCCTCTTTACGAAACTCAGTTTGTAATTTCCCCTGTTAAATTCTAGTCCATAAATCAGAGCATATCTTTTAAAATTCTTATACTCTTTTCTACCTTTAACGTATACCTGATATTTCCAGTCAACTGGATTTTGTGCTACTTCAAAGAAATCTCCATTTAACGGCCAAGTGAATTCTCTCTGCTTAACAGAATTAATATCTTCATCCGTTAGACAAGCAAAATGCAATATGCTGTTATCCCTTTCCTTATAAGTTCTTAGCACATCACCATCAATCTGCTCAAAATTACGAACAATCCAATTGGCACTTTTCCCTGGTTTGCTTTCCTGAACCAAGTACAATGACATAGTAGATTTAAGACATTCAAAAGATGCGGAAGCATCAATATTTTCCACCTCATCCAATCTAGATAACACCCTGCTGATTATATCAGTAAACTCTTCTGACAATTCTCGTTCTTCAAGGATTTCCTCTTGCAGATATTGTTTTAGTTTTTTATAAAATCTTCTAAAATTACTTGGTCTTTTTTCAAAGTCTTCATAAAAGAAAGAAGCTAATTCTTCAAGTTCATTAAGTGCCTCTTCTAACTCTTTTAACTCAATCGAAGAAACTGAATAATAAGAAATGTGTCCAAGATACTCTTGCCTCTTCTCATCTGAGACATATTTTTTATTTTTCCTCACTTTCTTTATTCTGGACAGCATATCATCAATTGACGCACATCCATCAAACAGCGCCTCTAATTTGCCAAATGTTGACACCAGTCTTCCTGTTGTTGCCTCCGCTAAAATTCCAGCCCCTAAACATTCTCTGATATCATTAATATCTGAAATAATAATGCCATTTGTTTCTGAATCCCACATATTGGCAATTGCGATAAAGAAATGTCCTAATGGATAATTTAAGAATTGCCGTTCTCCGAACTGTTCCGGAAAATATACTTTCAAAATATCATTGACAGAACTATCTGCTGCGTAAATTTGTTCTTTCATTGCATTCATTGGATGTTCTGGATCTTTCTTTTCTGCATCCTCAAATACTTTAGCTACGTAACTTGCGAATTCCGTCGTATTATCAAACTCTATTATTTCGTAGGGCTTTCTGACAGAAATATCTTCCTTGTGTCCACCTATAAGTTTACCTATGTTATGAGCCAATAAATTTCCATCATAACTTACCGCCGAAACATCTACCGGATAATATTCAATGCCATCAAAATTTTGTATCTCGCAGTCAAATGCAGAATAAATATCAATCCATGTCTGATATATATTTTTATACTGTTCCTGATAATTAATTAATAAAATTACTTTTTTATATTTCGCTATCTCCTCAATAGCTCTCAACAACAGTGGCGAAAACTGATGTACTCCATGAATAACAATGTGATCCAGTGTTTCCACTTCTATCTCATTTTTCGTAGAAGAATTATCTTTTGCTGTGGTCATAGCTTTGATAATTGCTTTATTTATTTGCTCTTCTGTAAAATCCTGCTCTAAACAAAAATCTTTCACCTTCTCAGATGCTCTAATTTTCTTATAAACAGATACTATAAATCTTTGTTCTGGTGTTAAATATTTGTCTACAATATTTTGCGGCTCCATCTTCAATTCAAACATTGTACGTATACTTGTAAAAACCTCATCCCTATTAAATAAAAATGATTTTTTTACATTATCCAATTCTATTCTTGATATTCCTGTAATATCCGAAGAATTAACAATAATATTATCGATATCTGCATGCTGCTTAACAGCACACGCCGTTCCGTTCCATTTCTCATACAAAACATCTGTAAGGTTTTTAACGGTAGTAACACGTCCTATTTGAAAAGCCGCTCCATAAACCACTTTCAGACCATTTACCAGTGTTTGCGCAGCACAGAAATATGGACATGAAGATATTTCCTTCCATAATTCTTTATTTTCTTTCAATTTATATGGATCGCGATATGTGTATATAATGACTGACATATTATCCCTCCAATAGTGATCCCCAACTAATTTGCGGAGTACTATCTATATTATTAATCCAAATGCAATTCCGTATCGACCTTGTCAATGCAACATATAGAATCCGGGCTTCTTCAGCAATTTGCTCATCGACTTCCTTACCCTCACTGTAATTTGAATTTCTTTCTCGAATACCATTTTCAAACAATACAGTGTACGACAAACTATTATCGTTATAGTTTGTCTCTAATTTAACCTTTTTTATATCGCTTATATCCTCGAAAGTATATGGTAAAATCACCGTTCCGTATTCTAACCCCTTAGATTTATGAACTGTACTGCAAATCACATGCACACCTTCATCGTCAACTTCTACTGATCTTGAAAGTTGTCTCTGACCGGTCAAAATATTTATCCCAAGATATTCAATAATCTGATTCAATGTCAATGTATCTACATGTGTAAATTTGATCATTTTCTCCATCAAATACTCATGATTAGCAATGTATAATCTCTTCTTCTCCGGAATCTGAGTATAGTTATCCCAAGGTCTCAAAGATTCAATTATATTCTTTAATGCATACAGAACCGGTTGCGTATATACCTCATTCAAAACACTTTCCCAACTCATATTCATCCGTTTTACAAAGAAAGCATTTAATATATTTTTTAATTCTTTTAGTTTTTCTTTCTCAGACATACAATGAAATTTTTGATAATCAAGTTTCAAATCCGTATAATTGGATTCAATAAAATTCACCAAATAGACCGGGCTAGTATTATGGCTAATAGCTAAAACTAATTTATACAAATCCAATGTTGATGGCAGTTGAAACAAATCGCCGCCAGTGCTTATTTCCACATTAATATTCTTTTTTGCCGCTGCCTTTACAACATTTTCAACTTGCCAATTACTTCTAACCAAAATAGCAATTGTTCGTTCTTCTTTACTAAGCGACTTATTTTTCATCAGTTCTTTTAGCTTTGTAACTTCTGAAAGAATAGTTTCATTCAGCAATTCTAGAATCTTCTCATTCTCTTTGCCATGACAAGGCAGTTCAACCAACAATTCATCATCCTTTGCATCTGAAATAACATCACTCACTAACCGATCTGCTTTTCCAGAATATGGCAATATATTCTTACTCCCCATTTTCGCAAATATTTCATCAAACAGGCTGAGTAGTCTTTGATCTGTACGATAGTTACGATTTAATCTATGGTGGCTCCACTCCTTTTTCTTGCCATTCTGAAGTTTTTGAAAAGCATTCAATTTAGCACCTCGAAATCTATAAATGCTTTGCTTTAAGTCACCGACAACGAACAACTTGCATTCCGCATTGATGCTTTTTTGCAACTTCTGAAATATTTCAATCTGTACGTCATCAGTATCCTGAAATTCATCAATGAATAAATATTTAAGATGTAAATTTTCTAATTTTTCACATCCCCCTGACAATATTTTTTCCAATTCAATAACGCTTTCCTTTAAGTCAATATTGTTACCATCTCTCAATGTTTCCAAATACAACTCTTCTGCTGGAAATACAACTCTTGTAAGCAATTCATTAAAATACGGAATATTATTATCAACAGTGACGCCCATTTCGGATGTTTTTATTTGTTCCAAATTAATACTCTTATCAAAAAGCCTATCCGCAATACTCATAAGTTTCTTTTTTAAATCATAGATTGGAATAGGTAGTTCATTTACAAAATTTGCATTCTCACATTCTTTTTCTTCCAGGAATTCACCCAAAAACAAATCATAGGTTTTTCCTCTCTTATGTTCATTTTCTGTAATTCTAAAATTGGTTCCCAGTCCCGTATACAAGGATTCTCCTCTCAAAATTCCTATAGCAAACTTATGGATTGTTGAAATATTTGAACGATCAATATCCTCTACAAATTTGAGATATTTTTCTCTTCCCGTTAATACAAAATAGTTCACAAACATTTGCTTTAATCTTTTTTTCATATTAATTGCTGCATCATTTGTAAACGTCACCATTGCTATCTCATCTGCTATATTGGAAACAGCGTCCACTTCTTTATTACAGAGATATGCAATTCTGGAGACCATCGAAAATGTCTTTCCTGTTCCAGCCCCGGCCTCAACTAAAATGTCATGCAAAGTAGATGCGTGCTCTACTTCGTATTGCTGCAGATTGAATGCAGAACACTCTGAAAGCGTTCTTAACACATCGTATGCTTGAGGTGTTACTTTTCCTTCTTTAACAACAATTTTTTCAGAACATTTTGCCCCCAACGAATCAATGTGGTACAGTTCAAAATTAAATATTCTAAAACAATCATCATCTTTCTCTTCTGAAATTCCCTTGTAATATCCCAAATATAAATTATTTTTTTTATAATCCACGTTACGTTTTCTTAAACCGTCATTTAAGCATCTAATAATATTTTTGTAGCAAGCACCATCCTCAACAAAAATAATGCTTTTTACACCCATAAAATAAATATCAATCATCTCTTCAACTTCTGTTATATTAGGCATATCCGGTATAATATACAATTTCGAATAGGGTAACACCTTGCCGTCTTCAACATTCTCTTTAATATCGGGTTCTAGGCTTCTTCTAATGCGAAACATTAAATCATAAGAAAAATCAGAATGTGGAATAACGCTATTGACTTGAAAAACATTGATTATTTTGTTATTTAACCGTTCGCGATCCTCTAAGTCTTCTTTAAAAATAGTATATTGTTCCTCCGAAATAATATCTAAACGACTACTTTCATACTCGGCTTTACTGATAAATGGGTAACATACCATGTCTAAAACCAATGGGCTTACATTATATTTCTCGCTTATTTTATTGAGTATGGCAAATCTATAAACTCTCGCTTGCTTTTTGGGCGATGTCTGTGGCCTCTCATAACCTTCTACATCAATATTATCAACACCGTTTACTATAATCTTTTCAGCAAGCCACCCCTTAACCTCAATTACAACAATACCAAGGTTTTCTGCCATAACACAAAAATCATACTCTCTACCATTGATTTCTCTCTGGTTATACACAACCATATCACTGGGCAAGTATTCATTTAATTTATCCCAAACTTTCCCTTCCCCTTTGAAGGATGGTTTTTCATCAATCATTTTTGCCATAATAAAATCCCTCGTTTTATCTATTTATCTGAATCGTCCTAAATAATTTCTATTACATCATCCATTTTACAATCAAGTGCCTTACATATTTTTGCCATAACTTCAACCGTTACATTTTCATTATTGGCCAACTTAGTCATAGTGCTATTTCCAATTCCGGCAAGTTCCCTCAGATCTTTCTTTTTCATGTCACGATCAATTAGTAATTTAAATAATTTTTTATAAGATACGCTCATTGTTCCTCCTGAAGCTCATCAAATGAACACTTCCAAAATAAATTAGTCAAAATTACATATATTAGCTACAGTATATCACAGCATCGTCTATAATGGGTAAAAATGTTGTGGATTGGGATTTTAATTTAAAAAATATCACCGAAACATAACTTTCTTCAAAAATGTGACATTTGAAATCAATATTTTAGGTGGCAAGCATAAAAAAATAGAGGACACTTTTCTCAAGCACCCTCTACATTCTTCAATACTATCATAATACTTCTGACTCTTTACTCCCCTCAAACTATGCTGCCAACGCTTTTTCTCAATACCTTGTTCTCTGCTTTCTTTCAGCATATCTTCTACCGCTTTGCACACATCAATCACCTCCGTCTCTTCTGGAATTTCTATGGGTGTATTTGTAATGGTCTTGATCACCACTGCTGCCTTCCGGTCGAGCATCATGCGCGGATTATCCTTTAAAATTTCTAATAGCTTTTTCTTATCCTTTGAATACTTGATATACTCCATAACTTCCCGCAGACTGGAAGAAAATTTCTCCAAATCTTCTTCGGTTAACCTTGCCGGGTCTATTAGATGAATCCGATAATCCTGCACGAAACGCAGCAGATTCTCGTATTGAATGTTCATCATCTCATGCAGAGACAACGGCGCATCCCATGGATCTGTTCCGAAATGAATTACCAGTGTAATTACTGGTTTCAGGACATCGTCCTTATAGAATCCAGACAAATATTCTGCTTTTGTGTAATCATCTCCATGGTCTTTTTCCTGTTGTTTTGCACTTTTTCTGTTTTTTCGATGTCTTGCCGCAGTGTCTGTAACCTGTCTGCCATACTGTAAGGCATCGTATATCATATTTCGAACTGGCATCGCATAATGAATGTCTGTCTGGTTTTCAATTCCAAGAAGCAGATAATACGTTTCCGCTTCCTGCATAATCACAGCTGTTTTCAATATATCCCGATATTTCTGGACCGGATCTTCTGTCATTTCGGTTGTCTCTTTTGCCTCTTTTCTCTCTTCTGTTGCGCCAAACGGTATGGCAATCTCTGTTGAATCAACTTCTGTCAGTTTTTCCGGATCAACAACTTTTTTCCCGTCATAGATCAAATAATTGAACGCATCTGCAAAAATGTTACTCTTTCGCATGTATGCTTTGGTAACAATGTCCGCTTTTCCCATGTGCATACGCCTCCTCAAAAATATTTCAGAGAAGTCTGCACCCCTTCCTGTTGTTTTTCATCTTATCACGAATTGGCAGCTCTATCAAGTTGGAAATACGAACTATGAACATGCTTCTTAAGATGTCACTATAACAAATTCACTACAATCCGATCTATCCCTCGCAGCCCATACATCTTCCCCATCGCTTCTGGCTCCTGCAAAACCGACAAATCAATCCCAAACAGTGAATTATATCTTCCTGCCATCCGCAGATGCTCCGGATATAAAAATGTCTGTTTTTCGCAAAACTCCGGGCATTTCCTCACCGGCGTCTGCGCGCCGCGGCTTCCTTTGATACACGCTGCATACATTGGACAGTACTGCGAAGTATTTGTCTGATAAAAGGGAAGATGAAGACTGTTTTTCCCTTCTGGAAACTTCCTTGTACTGGTATCGCCGCAGCTCTCCCATTCATACCGTTCCATCCGAAATTCTTCTTTCAAATACTCCCGGTAAAATGCCGCATGAACGCTGTTTTGTTTAAACAGTGTACGGTCCCCCAGCTTATAAGTCATCCGCGGATCTTTTTTCCGCTTGTTGAGCAGCACGCCAAGGCAGAGAGAAAACACCGGAAACTGAGCTGCCAGATGGGCCGTTCCCCAGTCATTTACGACAATCTCGATGGTTTTGTTCTTTTGTTCACACCATCTGGCAAGATGCTGCAGACGTGCTTGCGTTTCCGACAGATTTTCTTCCATCAGGAAAGGAAAGACCATCGTAACGGCAAGCGACTCCCGGCAGGCTTTATCCATCAGTGCAAACAGTTCCTCTTCTTTTGGTGCCAGATGCGGACAGAAAGCATTTCCTATATAGAGCCGGTCCGGGTGAAAAAGCGGAGGATCTGGAATCTGGTTTTTCCGAAAATAAGCATCAAAAAACACTGCACTTTCCATCGAAAGATACGCCTCATACCATTCCGGCCGATCCAGTTCAAGCGCCAGCTCGATCGGCTGCCCGGGCTGCTCGGATTCCGCAAAGCCATTTTGCAATGCCGTAAATGTTTCCTTCCCGATCCCGGAAAACCATTCCTTTTTCTGCTCTTCCAGGCTTTCCAGATGAAACGCATCCTGCTCCGCAGGATATCCTGTCATCTGTTCTGCAAGAGCGGCATCATCGTCCTCCATTTTCCAGCGGATATACTGGCTGTATTGCAGGGCAAGGCGCTGTACCGCATTTTGATAATCTTCCTGTTCCGTGGCGAAGGTATAAACAACATCAAAATCTTCCTCTTTTTCCTGCAGAAAAGTCGCATCACGAAGAAGAATCCTCTGGTAGGATGCCGTTTTCTGATCGTAAAATGCCAGTTCCCACGGTGCGTTTTTCTGATCAACTGTGGCCGGTGCCGCGAGGCGGGTCTGAAAGCCATATTCCGAAATTGCCGTAATCCGCACTTCCTTATCTCCCCAGTATCCCGCCAGGATTCCGAACGGCAGCATGGAAATCCATGGCCATTGACTGATTTCTTTTTCCCGTTCTTTTTTCTGTTTCATTAATTCAAATCTCCCGTTTCCTGATACCATCCAGTATACCTGTTTTCCTGGAAAACTCAAATAAAAAATCCATCCATACCCGGAAACAGTCTCATCGGAGACCTCCAAGTCATGGATGGATTTTTATTTTCTACCCAATATGCAATTTGTTACATTATTTTTTCAGGCAAGCTCAGCAAATCTTATAAAGATATTTACGAAACTGCCTCTTTTGTAAACGTCTCAATCAACTCTTTGGCATCATCATATCCCTGCCCTTCCAGTTCTTTCTGATACCACTCGTCTACGCCGTCTACTGCCTGTTTGAACGAATCGATGTCCATATCCTCATAATTGGTAATGGTTACACCATTCTCATTCTGCCAGCGGTTCATGATTTCATCATCACCGGCGCGGTTGATTTCACGCTCGTACTGTGTTGCCAGACGTCCGCACTCATCGATTACTTCCTGCTGCTCCGGTGTCATACTGTCATAAATGTCTCCGTTAATACAGAAGAACAGACAATCATAAATTGCATTCCACATCGAGCAGTACGGCTGTACTTCCTGTACGCTGGCTGCATCGATAGCAGGAAGTGGATTTTCCTGGCCTTCTACGGTTTTCTGCTGCAGGGCCGTGTAGGTCTCGGACCAGTTCATGTTGGTGGCATCGGCACCCCAGCGTTTGTAGCATTCCATCAGCAGGTTGCTTCCTGCCACACGGATTTTCAGGTTTTTCATGTCATCGACGGTTTTTACTTCCTGCTTGCTGTTGGTCAGCTGACGGAAACCATTCTCGGCGATTCCCATGCAGTGCAGGCCGTACTCATCAAGGATCTCTTTCAATTTTTCGCCTGCCTCGCCGTCCAGTTTTGCATCCGCATCTTCTACGGAATCAAACAGGAACGGAAGGGATACGACGTTAAATCTCGGGTCAAAGGCAGAGTAAATCAGGTTGCTGTGCATTGAAATCTGTACCGGATCTCCATCGATCAGTGCCTGGATACCCTCGGACTGGTTTCCGTTGGTCAGCTGGTCTGCGGCATATACGTTGACTTTGATCTTGCCGCCGGTTGCTTTTTCAATCAGCTCACCGAACTTCCGGCCGCCTTCT
Source organism: Blautia sp. AM29-29 (assembly GCF_003480555.1). Classification (NCBI taxonomy): domain Bacteria; kingdom Bacillati; phylum Bacillota; class Clostridia; order Lachnospirales; family Lachnospiraceae; genus Blautia; species Blautia sp. AM29-29. Next base: position 20,447 of record NZ_QUJD01000022.1, on the reverse strand, counting down.
GCCCAGGTACTGGTTTCTGTCGTGGAGCAGGTGAAGTTCCAGGTCTGCTCCGGCCAGTCGAGATCGCTTCTGTCTTCTACATCATGCGTGCTTACGGAAGAAGTATCTTTCTTGGTAAAGGCCTCGATCAGATCTTTGGCATCGTCATAACCTGCGCTTTCCAGTTCCTTCTGATACCACGCATCCACACCGTCTACTGCCTGTTTGAAGGAGTCGATGTCCATATCTTCGTATTTGGTGATCTTGACACCGTTCTCGTTCTGCCAGCGATCCATAATCTCATCGTCACCGGCACGGTTGATGGCACGTTCGTAGTCTACTGCTTTCTGTCCGGCCTCATCGACAACTTTCTGCTGTTCCGGAGTCAGATTGTTATAGATATCTCCGTTAATACAGAAGAACAGGCAGTCATAAATCGCATTCCACATCGAGCAGTACGGCTGTACTTCCTGTACGCTGGCTGCGTCGATAGCCGGCAGCGGATTCTCCTGACCTTCTACGGTTTTCTGCTGCAAGGCTGTGTAGGTCTCGGACCAGTTCATGTTGGTCGCATCGGCGCCCCAGCGTTTGTAGCACTCCATCAGCAGGTTACTTCCTGCGACACGGATTTTCAGGTTTTTCATATCATCGACGGTTTTTACTTCCTGCTTGCTGTTGGTCAGCTGGCGGAAACCGTTCTCAGCGATTCCCATGCAGTGCAGGCCGTACTCATCGAGGATTGCTTTTAATTTTTCACCTGCTTTGCCGTCCAGTTTTGCATCCGCATCTTCTACCGAATCAAACAGGAACGGAAGAGATACGACGTTAAATCTCGGGTCAAACGCAGAGTAAATCAGGTTGCTGTGCATCGAAATCTGTACCGGGTCTCCGTTCATCAGTGCCTGGATTCCCTCGGACTGGTTTCCGTTGGTCAGCTGGTCTGCGGCGTATACATTGACTTTGATCTTGCCGCCGGTTGCTTTTTCCATGAGCTCGCCGAACTTGCGTCCGCCTTCTGCCCAGGTACTGGTCTCTGTGGTGGAGCAGGTAAAGTTCCAGGTCTGCTCTTCCCATCCAAGGTCACTGTAATCAGCGATATCATTGTAATCCTCATTGCCGGAGGAAGTTCCATTTGTACTGCTATCCGCACCATCGCTGCCGGAAGTATCGGAATTCGTTGCTGCAGCTACGGTTCCGGTATAAGCTCCGTCTTTTGCCAGTGCTTTTGGAAGGAACGTGGAAATCTGCGGAACATACGTAATCAGAAGCAGAACTGCTACCGATGCTGCGATCATTGGCATAACGGCTTTGGAAATCTGCTGAATGGTAACTTCCATTCCTTTTTTCAGTTTTACGGAAATGGCGACAAACAGGTTGACACCGACCGGCGGAGTTACCTGTCCGATGGCCAGGTTGACCGTTGCCACGATACCGAATGCTATCAGGTCATAGCCAAGGGCTTTACAGACCGGAAGCATAATCGGGATGAAAATATACATGGCAGAGTTTGCATCGATAAAGCATCCTGCAATCAGGAAAATGATATTGACAATCAGAAGGAATACAAACTGGTTATGAGCAACGCTTCCAAGAAGATCCGACGCTGCCTGCGCAATACCAAACTTTGTGCAGACAAAGGAGAACAGAGAAGCACTTGCGACGATCAGCATAATTCCACCAGTTGTTTTGGCAGAATCTACCATCAGATCCCACAGGTCTTTCAGTTTGATCTCTTTATAAATAAAGATTCCGACAAACAGACCGTATACAACGGAAACGGCAGCTGCCTCGGTCGGGGTGAAAATACTTCCATAGATACCGCCAAGGATGATGACCGGCATTAAGAATCCCCAGAAAGCATCTTTAAAAGCATCCCATCTTTCTTTGGCTGTTGCTTTTTTCTGGGTCGGCTGAATGTTGTGTTTCTTTGCCTCCAGAAGAACAACGATGACAAGGGCCACACCCATCAGAATACCAGGAACGATACCTGCTGTGAACATATCGGCGATGGATACGCCTGTGATGGATGCATAAACAACGAATGCAATACTCGGCGGTATGACGATCGCAATCGAACTTGACGTCGCCATCAGGGCCGTGGAAAACGGAGCAGAAAATCCGCCTCGCTCAATCATGGCAGGGATCAGAACCATACCAAGTGCTGCTACGGTTGCCGGACCGGAACCGGAAATCGCACCAAAGAAGCAGGCTACGATAACGCATACGATGGCGATACCGCCTTTTTTATGGCCGACGCAGGTGTCGACGAAACGAATCAGTCGTTTGGAAATGCCCGCTTTTGCCATAATGTTTCCGGACAATACAAAGAACGGAATGGCAAGGAGCAAAAATTTACTGATACCGGAATACATATTGGTTGCTACGATGGTCAGGGATGTACCGGAGTACAGGATCGCGCAGATCGAAGACAGACCAAGGCAGATGCCAATCGGGATACCAAGGATCAGAAAAACAAAGAATGAAAGAAAAAGAATTGCACTGATCATTTTTTCTGTCCCTCCTCTTTTGCTTTTACGAATGTATCAATCAGATATTCGATCATGTGCAGCGTCATGCAGGCTGCGCCGATCGGTACGAAAGACCAGAAAATCCATTCCGGCCAGTTTAAAACGAACGTTCTCTTTCCGTTGGCAAGCTGGGTCAGTACCTTGTCCATGCCGTATTTAAACAGAACTACGGTAAAGGCAACACTAAATGCTGTGTTGACAACCAGCAGGATTCTTCTCGCCTTCGCAGAAAGACGGTCCGGCAGTAAAGAAAGATTGACCAGCTCTCCGTCACGGGCAGCGAGCGCTGCAGCGAGAAGTGTAATCAGGACAAATACCGCAACAACGAGTTCCTCGGTAAATGACCAGGACTGATGCAGTACCTTACGGGAAAGAACGTTTCCCACCGTAAGCACAACAATCAGGATCGTGGACAGCACGAGAACCAGTTTCTCAACAAATGCCAGTCCATTCATGATTTTTTTGTACACTTTCATATGTTTCCTCCCTTTTCCCGCTGTCGGATACAATGTTCCAGCAGGATCTATTCTTTGCCAGGCTGTATTACCGGGGTGAATTTGCAGCTGACAAACAAAAAAATCCGCCCCTCAACGAGGGACGGAACTGTTCTTTTCCCGCAACCACCCTTGTCTCTTCTTTGAAACAAGCACGAATACAACGCACAAGCATACGCGGTTTCTGTAACGGGAAACTCCCGTGAAAACCTACTGGAATTCCGGCACATAGTACGATACACGGCCGATTCGTTGGGCTTTCCTTCTCCAAGATGATTTTCAATCCAGATTCGTTGCTGTCTCGCACCTTTCCGGCAGCTCTCTGAAAACGATTTGTCTGCATTTACTTTTTCTTTTCTCAGAATTTGCTTTTACACGACAGAAGCAATTTTAACGCGATTTTTGTTGATTGTCAAGAATTGGCTGGAAAAATTTGTCGATTTTTTGAAAAACCGCATTTTTTTCGGTTTTGGACCTTTTTCTTGCATCTTTTCCATATCTTTTATATAATAATCTGCGGTATCCGAAATATGCAGCCTGATTTTTCATCTCGATCTTCCAACATCAGTCCTGCTTATTCATGAAAGGATGATTTTTATGATAAAAAAACTGATTTCCTTTTTTCAAAAAGATGCAGTGCTTACCGTCTCTTTTTTTCTTGCAGTGCTTTCCTGCTTTTTCTGTCCTCCCGGTCCACAGTATCTTGGCTATCTGGATTTTCATACTCTGATCCTGCTGTTCTGTCTGATGCTGATTGTCGCGGGCCTGCGGGAATGTGGCGTATTTGACTGGCTTGGCACCAGTCTTCTCCGGCATGTAAACTCAGAACGGATGGTTGCTCTGCTTCTGATTTCCCTGTGCTTTTTCTGCAGCATGCTGATTACCAATGATGTCGCTCTGATTACCTTTGTTCCGTTTGGCATTCTGCTTCTGCGAATGTGCCATATGGAGCAGAAAAAAATACTTCTTGTCACCTTTATGACCATGGCTGCAAACCTTGGCAGTATGTTTACTCCTATCGGCAATCCGCAGAATCTTTATCTGTATTCGCTTTCCGGACTTTCCCTTTTGCAGTTTCTGCTTATGATGCTGCCTTATACTCTGGGTGCTGCAGTTCTTTTTCTGATCTGCATTTTTCTGTTTTTCTCCGGAAAAAAAATTTCCGTTTCCCTGGGGAAAAAAGCGATTACTCATCCGCGGCAAATCGCAGTTTTTGCAGCTCTTTTTTTCTGCTGTATTCTTACGGTTGCCAAACTTCTCCCGCATAGTATTCTGCTTCTGATCACGATTGCCGGGATCTGCCTGGTGAACCGCAGCCTTTACCGCAGAGCAGACTACTCTCTTTTGTTCACTTTTGTGTTTTTCTTTCTTTTTATTGGAAACATGAAACAAATGGCAGCGCTTCGTATTTATCTGGAACAGATGATTACCGGACACGAACGGCTTCTTTCCGTCCTCACAAGCCAGATCATCAGCAATGTTCCTGCCGCCATGCTGCTTTCCGGATATACAAAAGAAATCCCGGAACTGATTGTAGGAACCAACCTCGGCGGCCTCGGGACTTTAATTGCATCTATGGCAAGCCTGATCTCCTATCGCCAGATTACGGCCGCAGACGCTTCCTGCCGCAAAAAATATATCCTGATTTTTACTGTTTTCAATCTTGTTTTTCTTGCTATTTTGTATCAGATACGCTAAAATAAAAAGAAGATCCGGCTGTACGGGTCTTTTTTCACGGCATTTTATACCGTCTCATTATTACTGTACTTAGCATTTTATATTGAAAAAGAAAGGGTTTCATTTATGAAGATAGATCTCAGAAACGTTCCGGATGCCGAGGTTTCCGGTATTGATCTTGCAAATGTTGACATTACTGTTCCGGCGCCGGAGACAGAACCGCAGCGTCAGTATTACTTTATGGCACTTTTAAAACAGCAGCTCGTACCGGAGCGTGCAAAACAAAACGGAAAAGAGTATCTGACTGCCTGCATCACAACCTTCGGCTGCCAGATGAACGCCCGCGATTCCGAAAAACTGGAGGGAATTCTGGAAACCGTCGGCTACCACATTGTGGAGACCGAAGATGCCGATTTTGTTGTTTACAACACCTGTACCGTCCGTGAAAACGCAAATCTGCGTGTCTACGGTCGTCTTGGACAGCTTGGCAAGTACAAAAAGAAAAATCCGGGCATGATTATTTCCCTCTGCGGATGCATGATGCAGGAGCCGCTTGTTGTCGAAAAACTCAAAAAAAGCTACCATTTCGTCAACCTGATTTTTGGAACGCATAATATCTACCGCTTTGCCGAGTATCTTGTCCGGTGCATGACAGAGGACCGCATGGTGATTGATATCTGGAAAGATACCGACAAAATCGTGGAAAATCTCCCGGTTGACCGCAAATATCCGTTCAAGTCGGGTGTTAATATTATGTTCGGCTGCAATAACTTCTGCAGCTACTGTATCGTACCGTATGTGCGCGGCCGCGAACGCAGCCGGAAGCCGGAGGAAATCATCGCAGAGATCAAACGCCTCGTTGCAGACGGCGTTGTTGAAATCATGCTGCTTGGTCAGAATGTCAATTCCTACGGAAAGAATCTCGAGGAGCCGATGACGTTTGCACAGCTTCTGCGCAAGGCAAATCAGATTGAAGGGCTGAAACGCATCCGTTTCATGACCTCACATCCAAAGGATCTCTCGGAAGAACTGATCGATGCAATGCGCGACTGCGAGAAGGTCTGCCTCCATCTTCATCTTCCGCTCCAGTCCGGAAGCAGCCGTATCTTAAAACTGATGAACCGCCGTTATACCAAAGAGCAGTATCTCGACCTGGTAGACCGAATCCGCGCAAAAGTGCCGGATATTTCTCTGACAACAGATATTATCGTTGGTTTCCCTGGTGAGACCGAAGAAGATTTTCTGGAAACACTGGATGTGGTCCGCCGCGTTCGTTACGACAGCGCGTTTACCTTCCAGTATTCCAGAAGAACCGGAACACCGGCAGCTGCCATGGAAGACCAGATCCCGGCGGATGTTGTAAAAGACCGTTTTGACCGTCTTCTTGCCGAGGTTCAGGAAATTTCCCGCGAGGTAACCGCAAGACATCTTCATACCGTACAGGAAGTTCTGGTGGAAAGTATCAATGAGCAGGACGCTTCTCTTGTCACCGGCCGTATGAGCAACAATACGCTGGTTCATTTCCCGGGAGATGCTTCGATGATCGGAACGCTGCAGAACGTTTCCCTGGACGAATGCCGCGGCTTCTACTATATGGGAACGCTTGTTTAACCAAAAGACCCTGCCCGCACAGTTTTTCAGTCTTTGAAAAGACTATGTTACAAAGCTGTGCAGGCAGGGTTTTTATATATAACTTCTCCTTTTATCCTCTCACATCTGGAGTTTTCCCGGAGAGCCGCCTCTGATAAAAGAAGTAGGTAATCATAAGCATAACTCCAGCTCCGACCCATGCGGAAATTTCTGCGAATGCCACTCCGCGGAACGCAAGGCGCGGTGCTAAAAGCAGCACAACCATGACGCGCATGGCAACCTCCACAATCCCGGACACCATCGGCAGAACTGTTTTTCCCATTCCCTGGCAGGCGTTTCGGAAGACAAACAGCCAGCCAAGGGCGAACAGGGCAACTCCGGTAACCGGCAGAAAGATACAGGTATAGGAAATGACTGTCGCATCATTCAGCATCAGGGATGCCAGAAGCTTCGGGCAGAAAATTTCCAGTGCTGCAAAAGGAAGATTGACAAGGACAGAAAGCACGACACCTGCCCTGACTCCCTGTTTGATCCGGTCGTATTTTCCGGCTCCATAATTTTGTCCTGTAAAAGTCAGAAGTGCAAGTCCAAGTGTTATACCCGGCTGCTCGAACAGACCGCACACCTTCATACATGCAGCATAAGCCGCGACATAAGCCGTTCCCATCTGATTGACAAAAACCTGAAGGACCATACCGCCCACCGCAGTTACAGAATTCATCACAGCTACCGGCAGGCCTTTTCCAACGAGTGCGCCAAGAAGTACACCATCTGCCCTCCAGTCTGTTTTCCGCGGAAGCAGTTCTGCGGCGCGCCGGATATATACCAGACAGTAAAGGGCAGAAACCACCTGCGCCAGAACCGTTGCAAGCGCCGCTCCAAACACGCCCATGCCAAACGGAAATACAAATAGAAGATCCAGCACAATATTGACCACCGACGAAACGATCATAGAAGCCAGCGGCACTTTACTGTTTCCGACGGACCGGAGCAGCGTCATGGCAAAGTTATTAAAAATGGTAACGGTACTGCCCGCCAGAATGGTTCCAAAATAAACCAGAGTGTCTGTCATCATATCCTCCGGTGTCTGGAGAAAGACAAACAGACGGCGCATCCAAAACAGACTGCCCACCGTAATTACAATTCCAATGGCAAGGCAGATATAAACCGACATCGCAATTTCTTTCCGCAGTTTTTCGATATCATTCGCTCCAAAGGAGTGGGAAATACAGATCCCAAGTCCTCCGGTAAGCCCCATGGCAAAGCCGAGAATCAAAAAATGTACCGAACTGGTATTTCCAACCGCTGCCAGAGCCACATCTCCGATCCCCTTTCCAACGACCATGGAATCCACAAAGCTGTAAAGCTGCTGAAAAAGATTTCCGATCAGAATCGGCAGGAAAAACTGAAAAATCAGCTTCATGCTGTTGCCCTGCGTCATATCATTTGTTGTTTTTTGCATGATGATAATCTTGTAACCTTTCCTTTCTTCATTCCTTCTTGCAAATCATATAAAATCACTATATACTAAAAGAAGTTTGTTTCCATCCACAGTCAGTATGGAACATCCACTACGAACGAAAAGTGAGACATCTATGAATAACTTATATGAATATATCGACCCCATCGCCTCTCCTTATGAGGCTTTTCTTTTTGACAGCACGCGGGACTCCCTTCCGATTCCTGCTCACTGGCACTATTATGTAGAACTTCTCTACGTTCTGAAAGGAGAAATTGAGGTTTCCCTTGATAATGTGACATCCATCGGAACAGAAGGATCCGTGATCCTTTTTCCGCCCAAATGCGTTCATTCCATCGCGCTTGCAAAAGGGTCTGTTCCGGTGCAGTATGATGTGATTAAATTTGACCCCAATCTTCTGCCCACCTGCAAGACGGATGAGCTGGATCTGCGTTCGATTCTGCACGGCCTCCACACGTTCCGCTGCCCCTGTATTTTTTCTCCGGAGCAGGTACGGAAAATGGACCTTTTTCCTCTTTTTTCGGATATTCTTAAGGAATACCGGGATAAAGAGCTTGGCTATTCCATGATTCTTACAGCGGATCTTCGGAAAATCATCAGCCGTTTTGTACGGAACTGGCAAAAAAGCGGGACTTCTTTTCCGTCTCCCGGCGTGCATCCTTCCTACGAAATCAGTTTTGACCTGATTTCCGAATACATTGATTCCCATTATTTTGAAGAACTGACCGTAGAGAAACTTGCCGCCATGTGCAACATGTCGCACTCCACATTTTCCATGAATTTTTACCGCCGCTACAATATGACCTGCAAAGAATATATTACGGCAACCAGAATCAATGCGGCAGAAAACATGCTGCTTTTTTCCAGTCACGATGTTTCTTTTATTGCCAGAGAAGTCGGCTATCCGGACTGCAGCTATTTCATCCGGTGTTATAAAAAAATAAAAGGAATCACACCGAAACAGGCCAGAAAAATCCAGGCAGAAAAAAATAAATAACGTTATTTTGCAGAAAAGGGCACGCATTCATTTTGCGTGCCCTTTTTCCATGCCTTATCGTTCTGCTGTCTCGTATACGCTTCGTACGCGGTATGCGCCCGATACGCCGGTTCCCTTGGCGGTAAAGTCTGCGGTCGGCAGAATACGGAAGGTCTTTGTTCCTGCTTCCATATCAACGAAGTTATCGTCCAGGCGAAGCACACCGTTTTCGGTCTCTACGCTGACAGATTTTGCGAAGTTCTCTGCCGTTACAGTTACGGTATCGCCGTCTACCGATACAGAAAGTTTCGGATCTGCGAAATGGTAATGCTTCGGTGCACAGAACAGCGTCGATCCGGAAGATACGACGTTTCCATCGACAACCAGCTCATACGTCAGATGAACTTCCAGCGGATCCTGACCGTTGAAATCAAGATGCGGCATCCACTGTCCGCCGTAGGCCGGTGCGTTGACCTCGAAGGTTCCCTCTTTGACTACGGAAGAATCCGGACGGCGCAGAGACCATTTTACGGTTCCAACAATCGGCTCACCCGTCTCATTCGCAACGTGAAGGTCTGCACTGACATCGATTGGATGCGGCAGGGTGTTGACAAACGGTTTCTGATCGATCTCTCCATGCTCCTCACAGGAAAGCAGAACCGGTGCGAACATCTTCTTCTCTGCGTACTGCAGGGCTTTCCAGTTTCCGTAGTAATCGACGCTTGCCCAGGATGCTACCGGCCAGATATCGTTCAGCTGCCATACAACAGCACCCATGCAGGTACCACGGAAGCGGCGGAAATGCTCTACGCCGTAACGGATGGCATCTGCCTGAAGAAGCTGTGAGCAGTAAAGAAGCTCATCGAAATTCTTCGGATACAGATAGGTCTGTGAGATATAGTTCAGGATCTTTCCGTTGGCAGCCGTATTTCTCTGGTGCATTTCCATGACGCGTGAGAAGATGTTGCGGTCGCCGTCTTCCGTAAACCGTTTTACAGTCTGCAGGGACGGGAAGGACTGGAATCCGAACTCGGACAGGAAACGGTAATGGTGGGAACGATAAGCGGTAAACGGCTCGCTTCCGTGCCATACGCCCCAGTAATGGGTATCGCCGACATTTTCCGCATTGCTGTTTTCGTAATTTCCACCTGAAGACGGGGAGGATGGCCAGTAGAATTTCTCCGGATCCTCTTCTTTGACGATTTTCGGAATGATGTACTCATACAGATGGATATAATCGTAATACTGTTTCTTGGATTTCGGCCATGCCAGCATTTCATACTGTGTCTCCATCTCATTGTTTCCGCACCACAGAGCAATGCTTGCATGAGAACGAAGTCTGCGTACATTCTGACGGATTTCTGTGGAGATATTCTCCTCAAAATGATCTGACAGCTCATAGGAAGCGCAGGCAAACATGAAGTCATGCCAGATCAGAAGTCCTCTCTCATCGCAGACATCATAGAAGAAGTCATCGAGGAAGTATCCGCCGCCCCATATACGCAGGGAATTGAAGTTTGCTTCCTGTGCAGATTTTAACAGCAGATCGGTACGTTCTCTCGTCTGGCGGGTTAAAATATTATCCTCCGGAATGTAATCCGCGCCCATCGCGAAAATCTGCAGTCCGTTGATTTCATATGCAAAGTTGCGGCCTTTTACCGTCTTTGCTGCTTTATCGGTGATAATTACTTTCTTCTCACCGTTTGTCATAACCATGTTGTCGCCGTCGTCGTAATCTGGTGCCTGTCCGGTCATGTGTTCATCATAAACTTCATCTTCCATCGGATCGGTATTGACCGTGATGGTGCGAAGACCCATTTTCTTCTCCCAGGTATCCAGGGTATCCTCTGCAACAAGCGCTACCTTTACCTGATACAGTGCCTGTGCGCCGTAACCGTTCGGCCACCACAGCTCCGGATTTTCTACGGTAAGAGAAGCCTGTACACGGTTGCTGCGAAGCTCACATGTAAGACCGGTCAGATTTTTTGATGGTGCTGAATGGGTCAGCGGATCGATGCTGCCGCTTTCTGCTGTCAGAACGGTTTTTCCATCCGGAGAAGTAACCGTCATGACAATTTTTACATTTCCGTTGGTAACTCCCGGCATCCACTCGATCTCAGCATCTGCCGTCAGGCGAACAGAATCAACAACGTTTCCGTGAACCGTTTTTCCGGTTACGTGATGCTCCTGGCCTACAAATACCTGCGCCAGACGGGCTGTTTTTACTGCGAGAACGGAAGCTTCACGGAACAGTCCTGCATCTGGAAGACGCGGGCCCCAGTCCCAGCCGTACATGCACGCTGCTTTACGGATATGCGGGAATCCCGGCATTGCATCGGAGGATCCGCCAACCGGGCATTTTGTATCTTCTTCCGCAATGAATTTGGTCGGAGAATGCAGAATCACTTTTACCTGATATACGGTATCGGCTGCATCACCTGCAACAAGATCGGTAATATCGTACTCCCAGACACGGTTCATGTTGTCTGCGGAGCCGATTTTCTCTCCGTTCAGATAAACATCCGCGATCGTATCAATTCCGTCGAAATGTAAAAACAGGCGATCCGCTTTTCTGTCTTCCTCTCCGATCACGATTTCTGTCTCGTATGCGAAATCGTTCTCCATCAGTTTCAGTGCATCGAGTTCATTGTCACGATAAAACGGATCCGGGATCAGACCTTTTTCCAGAAGTGTGCCGTAAACGGTAGACGGAACCTTTGTCTCAATTGGAGTCTCCGGAATATCGTAAACATTTTTTCCAAGGACCGTTAAGGTCCAGTTGTCTTTCAGACATATTGTATGCATTACAGTATGTCCCCCTTTCTTACATAGTTTCTGCTTCTTCGCGTAGTTTCACCACGCTTTTTCTTTCTTCCTATCTTACTTCTTTTGTGCAGAAAATGGTACAAAAAAGCTCTTGAAAAATAGGAAAAATCTCCAAATGCACAAAAATTTTCGCAAAAACAGGAAAACAGTGAGACAAATTCTCAATCATCACTTTGACAGATTTGGAAAATGTGATAGAATAAAAATGTTGGCATCCCATTTAAAAATGCCGACATTATTTTTCGAAAAGAAAGATGAGGAAAAAACTATGATACCAGAAAGATTAGCTGCTCTCCGCGAAAAAATGAGAGCATACGGCGTGGACGCTTATCTGGTTCCGACCGCCGATTATCATGAATCCGAATATGTAGGAACTTACTTTAAAGCAAGAACGTATATTACCGGTTTTACCGGTTCTGCCGGAACTGCTGTGATTACGCAGGATGAAGCGTGCCTCTGGACCGACGGCCGCTACTTCGTACAGGCAGCCAAAGAGCTTGCCGGAACCGGCGTTACTTTAATGAAAATGGGCCAGGAAGGTGTTCCGACCGTAGAGGAATACCTGCAGGCAAATACAAAAGAAGGCATGACCATCGGCTTCGACGGCCGCGTTGTCAATGAGATGCTCGGTGAGACACTGGAAAAGACACTTCCGGAGCGTTTTCTCTCCTATCGAAGTGACCTGATCGGTGAAATCTGGTCCGACCGCCCAGCACTTTCTGCAGAACCGGTATGGATTCTTGATTCCAAATATACCGGCGAGTCCGCTGCTGACCGTCTTGCAAAAGTCCGCGAAAAGATGAAAGAGAACGGTGCCGAGGTACATATCCTGACCGCACTCGACGATATTGCCTGGATGCTGAACATCCGCGGAAACGATATTCCGTGCAATCCGGTTGTCCTCTCCTACCTCATTCTGACCGAAACCGAAGGCCATCTGTTTATTCAGGAAGCAACTTTAAATGATGAAGTAAAACAGTATCTTGCCGGTCTTGGTATTTCGATTCATCCATACGATGCTGTCTATGATTTCGCTGTAGGCATCACAGGAAAAACGATTCTTCTGGAGAAAGCCAAAGTCAACTACACAATCTGCCAGAGCGTCATGGGCGAAAACACGATTGTCAATGTGATGAACCCGGCTTCCTCCTTAAAGGCATTGAAAACACCAGTTGAGATGGAAAATATCCGCAAAGCCCACGTCAAAGACGGCGTTGCTGTAACCCGTTTCGTTTACTGGTTAAAGAAAAACATCGGCAAAATCCCGATGGACGAAGTTTCCGTTGCAGAGAAACTGGAATCCTTCCGAAAAGAGCAGGAAGGCTACATTGAGCCGAGTTTCGGAACCATCTCCGCTTACGGCCCGAATGCCGCTATGTGCCATTATCAGGCAACGAAAGAAGATTTCTCCGTTCTACAGCCAAAAGGCATGTACCTCGTGGATTCCGGCGGACAGTATTATGAGGGAACGACCGATATTACCAGAACAATCGTAGTTGGACCGCTGACCGAGGAAGAAAAAGAACATTTCACCATCACTGCGATGGGAACCCTTCGTCTTGGAAATGCAAAATTCCTCCACGGCTGCATCGGTATCAACCTTGATTACCTTGCAAGACAGGCATTCTGGGAGAGAGGTCTTGACTTCAATCACGGAACCGGCCACGGTGTCGGTTATCTCTTAAATGTACATGAGCGTCCAAACGGTTTCCGCTGGAAAATGGTTCCGGAGCGGATGGAAAACGCCGTTCTTGAGGAGGGCATGCTTACTTCCGATGAACCGGGTATCTATATCGAAGGAAGCCACGGCATCCGTACTGAGAACCTGATGCTCTGCCGCAAAGCAGAAAAGAACATGTACGGCCAGTTCATGTGCTTTGAGTTCGTTACCATGGTTCCGATCGATCTTGACGGTATTGACACACAGTATATGACCGAAAAAGATGTGGAACTGCTGAACAACTACCACAAAGAAGTATATGAAAAGATTTCTCCTTATCTGGAAGGAGACGAAAAAGAGTGGCTGAAAGAAGCCACCCGCCCGATTTCCAAATAAGATGCAAAAACGCTGTTCTGTGTTTTGATGATACAGAACAGCGTTTTTTATTATAATACTTTCGATAAAAATTCTTTGAGCCGGGGATGCTGCGGATTTGCGAAGAACTCCTGCGGCGTATTCTCCTCCTGAATATTTCCCTCGTTGATAAAGACCACGCGGGTTGCCACTTCTCTTGCAAAACCCATTTCATGCGTTACGACAACCATCGTCATGCCTGATTCAGCAAGTTCCTTCATAATTTCAAGAACCTCCCCTACCATTTCCGGGTCGAGTGCGGAGGTCGGCTCGTCAAACAGCATGACATCCGGGTTCATCGCAAGGGCGCGTGCAATGGCAATTCGCTGTTTCTGTCCGCCGGAAAGGCTTCCCGGATAGGCATCTGCTTTGTCCGGCAGTCCGACACGGGTCAGAAGCTCCATCGCTTTTTTCTCTGCTTCTTCCGATGTCATTAGTTTTAATGTCACCGGAGCGAGCAAGATATTTTCCTTAACGGTTTTGTGCGGAAACAGATTGAACTGCTGGAATACCATTCCGATCTTCTGACGCACATGGTCAATGTCAGTTTCCGGCGCCGTGATGTCAACGCCCTCGAAGTAAATTTTTCCGCCGGTTGGAATTTCCAGACGATTTAAGGAGCGCAGAAACGTCGATTTTCCGGAACCGGAAGGACCGATAACGGCGACAACTTCTCCCTGACGGATCTCTGTGCTGATTCCGTCTAAAACTTTATTATCCTCGAAGCTCTTCTGCAGATTTTCAACTTTAATTAATACTTTTTCGTTAGTGGTCACTCTTACGCAGTCTCCTTTCCAGTTTGCCCATGAAATAGGTCAGAATCATAACAAGAATCAGATAAAAGATCGCTGCGGAGAGAAGCGGAACCAGCGCATCGTACGTACGGCTCTGTACCAGGGTTGCTGCTTTTGTAATATCGATGGTTCCAATATAGCCGATGATGGCGGTCTCTTTCAACAGCACGATCATCTCGTTGATCAGCGCCGGAAGAACATTTTTAAACGCCTGCGGAATGATAATCAGACGCATGGTCTGTGCCGAATTTAAACCAAGGCTTCGTCCCGCTTCAGTCTGTCCTTTATCCACAGACATGATTCCGGAACGGAAGATCTCGGCAACGTACGCACCGGAGTTAATACCGAATGCAATTCCGCCGATCACGATATTGTTCAGGTTTACGGTTGCAAAAATAACGGAATAGAAAAACAGAATCTGAATCATGGACGGCGTTCCGCGGATAATCGTCAGATAGACGCGTGCCACAATGTTCAGAAGTTTTAATTTACCGGTCTGCTCGTGTGTCGAACGGATCAGCGCGATGAGAAGTCCGAGCACAACACCGATGCACAGTGCAATTACCGTGACAAGCAGCGTCGTCTTCAGACCGGTCAGCCACCACTCTGTAGCACCGTTGTCTACAAAGTAGCGGTTAAACTGATGCTGTAAATTTTCCATAGAATACATCTCTCCTTTGTGGTTTCATTTCCTGCAAAAAGAGCGGCTGCACCATTTTGCCTGGCGGACAGCCGCTCTTTTTCCTCTTATTAGATTACTTTCTTACAATAACAACCTGCGTTGCATTTGCGTAAGTATCGGTGAAATCAACACTCTCCTCACGCTCCGGAGTAACGGTCATTCCGGCTGCGCCGAAATCTGCTTTTCCACTGTTGACAGATGCAAGGATGGTTTCAAATGACATATCCTCGATTTTCAGCTCATAACCAAGCTTGTCGCAGATTGCTTTGGAAATGTCGGCATCGATACCAACGATATCATTTCCCTCTTTGTACTCCCACGGCTCGAACTCTGCGTTGGTTGCCATGGTAAGCGTTCCCTTGGAGTGGTCTGCGTCTGCCGGGGATTCATACGGATGCTGTCCGACTTCATCACCAATGTAGTTGCTCATGATCTCATCAAGAGTTCCGTCCTCTTTCAGCTCTGCCAATGCAGTGTTGAACTCGTCTCTTAACTCATTTCCTTTTTTGAAGCACATCGCGTACTCTTCGGTATCAAAAATGCCTTCTACAATTTTCAGATCATCGTTTGCTGCAACGAATTTTTCTGCCGGCAGGGAATCGATGACAACACAGTCAATCTTTCCGTTTTTCAGTGCCTGAATAGCATCGGCGCCTTTGTTGTAACGCTGCATCTGGGAATCTGCATTAACGGCATCGCTCGCCTGAGAATCACCTGTTGTTCCGGTCTGTACACCAATCTTCAGATCTGCCAGATCCTCTACGGATGTTACTTCTACTTTCTTTGCGGTAGATGCAGAACTTCCGCATCCTGCCATCGAAACAGCAAACAAAACGGACATTGCAAGTGCTGTTGCTTTTTTTGCAAAATTCATTTTCATAATAATCTCCTTCTCTCCTCATGTGATGTATATTTATTCACTTTCTCTTATTATAACAGCATCTTTCTGAAATGCAAGGAAAAACGGAAAAAAAGCAACAGAAATACAAAAGACAGCCCGGGGGTTCTTCCATGGCTGTCTTTCCGTTTTTGTATTTAGTCCGTATTTTTTCCGTCTGCTGCTGTGCAGCGCAGGATCCGCTGAATGCTCTTTTCCGATAAAGCATATTCCTCTGCGAGTTCGGAAACTCTGCTTCCATTTTGATGTTTCTCGCAAATTCCTTCATTGTGATATCTGGTTGTTCTTGTACAAGTTCCAGAATATCGTGGTGCTGTTTTTCTGTAAGAATTGTTTTCCGGCCTCTCAGCTGCGTTCTGGTCTCATAACTGCCAGTGCGTGCACGCTCTTCTATAAGGCGGTATACGGTGCTTTCATTTACTGAAAAATATTTTGCAATTTCCCTGGCATTATGAGTTTTATCCCAGGCCTCCAATACCAGTTTTCTAGCTTCATTTGTAAAGGGACTGCATTATTTAAGAGGTTTGTTATAATTGCTTTTCATCCATTCTTCTTGACACTCCCCACAGCTAAAGCAGGGGGATTCTTGTTTCTTCCACTACTGCATTGACGAATACCTTACGGTACTGCAATGTCTTACACAGTGTCCACAAGCTATGTTTATCCTGTTCCCGTATGCCCTGCGGTACAGCTTTTCATCTTTATGCAGACTGCATCTGCAGTGCTTTTTTCAAAATATTGATGCCTGCATTCGTATCCCGGTCATGAACTGCGTGACACCGGTATCACATAGTTAAAGATATTGGTGTCATTCAATCAATTTTGCCGATAAAGCGGTAGAAGATTTCTACCTCCTGTTCCCGGCTTCCGTCCTCGTTCTTGACCGCTTCATGGACAAGGATTTTCTCAATCAGCGTGTTCAAGAGTTCGGCGGTGAGTTCCGTGGGATTGACGCACTCTTTCATCAAGGCAATCCATTTTTCTGCGTCTGCGGTGCTCTGGCTTTCAGCGGCAATAGCGGATTGAAGCTGTTCAATCTTTTCTTCCAGTTCCGCCTGTTCGCTTTGGTACTTCCCGGACAGCATATTGAAGTTGTATTCCGTGATACGCCCCGCCGCCCAGTCCTCATACATCCGGGCAAACAGGGTATCGACCTCGGCTTTCCGCTTCTCCGCTTTTTTCAGTTCAGCGGCCTGCTTCTTCCTTGCGGCGGCCTGTCCTTTGTCATTGGCGTTCAGCAGCCGCTTCAAAAGCTGTTCTTCATCGTGCTGTACCAGCCCCGACCAGTATTGCAGACGGGAGAGAACATAGGCGTAAAGCACATCATAGCGGATGTAGTGCATGGAGCATTGGCGTGTGCCTTGCCCGTTCTTGCTGCAATGGTAGTAGCCATAGGGCTTGCTGTTCTGCCTGTTCTCCCCGTAGGCCAGCGACCAGCCGCAGTCCGCACACTTTATCAGTCCCGCAAAAATCTGTGTCGTGCCATTCTTGCGCTCCCTCCGGCGGCTTGCAATCTGTTCCTGTACCTGCCGGAAAACCTGTTCGCTGATAATCGGCTCCTGCGTGTTCTCCACCCGCACCCATTCACTTTGGGGCTTGCGTATCCTCCGCTTGTTCTTAAAGGAAATATTGGTCTCCCGGTAGTGGATGGTATGGCCGATGTAGGTTTCATCTTTCAGAATGCTTTTGACCTGCGCTATCGTCCATGCGTAGCCTTTTTCCTCTGGTGCGCCAGCGTAGATATTGGCGAAAGTCCCGTCACGCTGGAAATTGATAAATCCCGGCGTCGGTACTTTTTCCGCAATCAATATCCTTGTAATGCTGGCCGCCCCTTTGCCGTGAATAGCAAGGTCAAAAATCTTCTCCACGATCCAGCGGGTTTCCTCGTCGATTATCAGCTTGTTCTTGATTTCCGGGTGCTTCTTGTACCCGAGGGGAGCATAGGCGCTGATACGCTGTCCGGCGGCAAACTTTGCCTTGAAAGCAGTCTTTACCTTACGGCTGGTGTCCTTTGCGAACCATTCGTTGAACAGGTTTTTGAATGGCACAAAATCGGACAGTCCCTTTTCTGTGTCCTCGTTCTCCGCAACGGCGATGTACCGCACCCGTTTTTCCGGGAACAGAAATTCCAGATAGTAGTCCATCATCACATGCTCCCGCCCGAAACGGGACAGGTCTTTGGTGACAATGCAGTTTACTTTTCCGGCTTCCACATCATCCATCATGCGCTGGAAACTCGGACGCTCGAAGTTTGTCCCACTCCATCCATCGTCCACATATTCCCCGACCACATGAAGCCCCTGCTCCCTTGCGTACTGTTGCAGGATTGTCCGCTGCGTTTCAATGCTTACGCTGTCGCCATAGCTTTCATCGTCACGGCTCAACCGCATATAAAGAGCCGTGTTGTGAATGGTAGTATTGTAAGGTTGTTTCACCGTAAAAATCCTCCTTCTAAAGAAACAACCCACGCTTACAATACTTTTGCTCTATGGCAATTATATCATAAGCGTGGGCGTGTATCAACGATGGGTCACGAAGAAGCGGCCTTTGCCGCCGTGTGCCGGACTACATCAACGATCAGATCTCCAATCGGACGACCGCCAGCGGCGAAATGTTCGGAGATTTTGATACGGTTTTTCCCACATACAAAATACTGTGTGCCGTTCTCGTCAGTAATGACCTGCCCGGTGTGTATTGTATCAATAATGTCGCTTTCGCTTTTTACCATCCAGTGTCCTCCGTATGATTATTTTTCATCATGCAGCTTGAATTTCTGTTCATAGCGTTTACCTCTCTCTTGTTCGCTGCTGCCGTTTCAGTTCCGCCAGTATATCCGGCGGAATACGGTCAACCAGCCGCTGTAAATCGTCCAATTCGCTTTTCAGCTTTGCCCGTTCCATCGTATCTTTTATCTTGCCTTTTTCACTGGCCTTCGCCCTTGCTTCCAGCTTCTCATTTTCCGCCAACAGGTCATTGATTGTGACCTTGTACTTTTTCAGTTGCCCGGAGAAATTCTCCATCTGCGGGAACCACTTTTTCAGCATGGAAAGGGCTTCCTCTTTTTTCTTCCCGGCGTTCAGCGGGTTGATGCCGTCAAGGGTGGCTTCAATGGCTCTGGCCTGCCGGGAGAGGGAAACCGCCTGTTTGAAAAGCCGGGTGGGGATATGCTTCCGGCCTGTCTTGCTGGCGCTCTCCCCACGCTCCAAGTCGGGATATTTCTCCACCATATAGGCGTGAAAATCGTCCTGCCACTTCGTCAGGTTTGCCCGGTTGCCGATAATCTCCTTAGCGCACAGGCGATTGTCCTTTGTCAGCGGAACAAAGGTCAAATGCAGGTGGGGCGTTTTCTCGTCCATGTGTACCATCGCCGACACGATATTTTCCCGTCCTACCCGGCCAATGAGGAAAGCCGCCGCCCTTTGGAAGAACGCCTGTATCTCCTTTGTGGATTTCCCCTTGAAAAACTCCGGGCTGGCGGTTATCAGCGTATCGACAAACCGGGTGCTGTCCTTGCGGGTTCGGCACCCGGCCTGTTCAATCCGGCTCTGAATGAAGCGGTAATAGCGTCCCTCCGGCTTGACGATATGGAAGTTGTACTTGCTCCGGCTGGTGTCAATGTCGGGGTTGCTGGCGTATTGTTCTTTCTGCCGTTCGTGATGGGCTTCCAGCGGCCTTGCCGGGTTGCCCTTGTGCTTCTCAAACCGCAAGATTGCGTGTTGCGCCATTCTACTCCTTTCCCCATTCCTTTCCTATCCGGGGTTTTCCACAGGGAAAATCCCACAGAAAATAGCTCGGATAGGATTGGAATGGATAGAATATAAATCAATCATTTTAATCTTTGTATTTCTATATACCGTTCGGTTTTCGTACTTCAAGAGGGCGGTTTCCGTACTTCATGGGTACGGTTTTCAGTCCTCCGGCGTACCAGAACCGGATTTCTTGAAGTCGGTGTTTGGAACCGCTTCATGGGATTTTGGGAAAATGCGGTTGGGTTTTCCACAGCCCTGCTTCTGGATCTCCACCAGCCCGGCGTATTGCAGTTCCCGCAGGGTGTTCACCGCTTTCTGCCGCCCACAGTGAAGCAGGTCAACCACTTCACAGATAGGGTAATACAGGAAAATCCGTCCGCAGTCATCCGCCCACCCATTTTTGCGGGATAACTCTGTCCGGCGCAGGATAAAGGCGTACAGAACCTTTGCCTCGTTGGACAGGGGCTTGAAGGTAGGGGCTTCAAAGAGGAAATTCGGGAGCCGGGTGAAGCTGAACACCTGTTCCGGCTGGTGAATGTAAATCGTGTGTCATATCGTGTTTTGTGGACGGTTAGAAGCCCGTTTTCCGGGGCGGGCGATACTTTATACCACCTGCCCCGGTTTGGGGCTTGCAAAGCCTTATAAATCACAATGTCATTAACTTAAAAGCAGAAGATATTTATTCCGAAATGGATTAGAT